>URAN01000005.1 GCA_900545865.1 uncultured Eubacteriales bacterium | reverse complement strand
CCCCTACGGGTTTATGTCGAAATTCACAAAAAATTAACTCATTCAAAAACCGTGTTAATTCCGTTAATTTGTGTCGTTCGTTCATGTGGAGTGTCGGGGTCGCATTTTCAATTTTCAATTTTCAATTTTGCATTATTTTTTTGCCTCGGCAACGTATTTTTTAATCATCATACAAGGATGATACGAAAGCTTTGCCTTTCGCATACCTTCGATTCCCATATCTTCTTCACGGTTCACAAATTCAAAACCGCTCCATTCGTGTTCCAAAAACTGTTGGTTCATAACGGTAAAAGCCCCCTCATACGCGTTATCCGCGTGTTCGAGGTGAATAAGAGCCATTTTATCATCCAACGCCTCGCCGAAAGAAAACGCCGCAAGCCTTCCGCCGACTCTGATTCCGCCGCCGACAACCCCAAGCTCGTCCATATTTGTCACAAGGTCTTTTATCGCGTCAAACTCATCGTCAAGCCCCTCGGTTTCGACCTCTTTGTTACTGCGCCAGCTGTTAAAAAGTTCAAGCACTTCATCGCCGTCACTTTTCCCGAGACTTACATATTCAAAGTCGGGATAGAGTTTTTTAAACTTATTTATATGATTCTTTTTCGCGTGGTATTTCTTGCCCGAAAGCCGTATTAAATCATCTGTTTTATAAACATAGTCGAACGCGTCGCGTTCCTCGCGAATTTCGAACATATCGGGGAACTCGCGGTTGAGATGCTCAACCTCTCGTTCGCTCGAAAACCTCATAATCGGTCTTTCGCCGCGGCTTTTAAAATATCCGATAATCTCTGTCAGAGCCGGTCTTATATCGCGCTCTTTTCCGAATTCATCGGTAAAGCCGATGGGAAAAGAAAAACACCGCGGCTCATCATCGGCATACGCCGCCGTTGTGCAAAGCATATCATCGACTATTGCGTATTTCATATCATATGACTTTCGCCACATAAAAATATTAGTAAAAGAAAGCTCTGCCGCGCCGTTCTGGCGCAGATGCAAAAATCGGTTAAGTTCATCTTTTTTATTTATTGTAATATCGTGCAATTCTATCATAAATTATTCGGAGAAATTCTCCTGTACCTCCGTAGTTTAAATCGGTCTTTTACTTATTCTATAAATTCGCGCACGCGGAACGATACTCCGCATTCCTCGGCTATTTTGCGGCAATGCTCGATTTCGTCTTTCGGTAATATGTCAACAACCGAAAATACAACGCTCGGCACATACCGCTTTGCCAGCCGCGCAAATTCGAGTATTCCCTCATACGCCGCTTCGCCGAAAACGCTCTTGCATATTTTCTGATACTTTTCGGCGTTTTCTTCGTTCAGGCTGATTGAAACACAGTCGATTATTCCTTTAAGCTGTGGCGTGATGTCCTTTTTATATATCATATTTGCCTGTCCGTTCGTATTTATGCGTATCGGAAGATTCGGCATCTTTTCTTTAAGCCATTTTGCGACCACAATCACAACCTCGGCTCTCATCATCGGCTCGCCATAGCCGCAGAATACCACCGCGTCATACTTTTTGAGGTCACGCTTTTCAAAATCGGCTTTTATCTCGTCAACGGTCGGTTCGCGGTCGAGCCAAAGATTATCCTTGCCGTTTACGCCGTTATGCTCGTTGCGCACACAAAAAGAGCAATCGTTGCTGCATCTGTTCGTAATGTTCACATAAAGCGAATCTCCGAGTTCATACGTTATCGTCATTCATACCATATCCTTTCATTATCGGTATATTTCCGTCTCGGGCGGAATCGTTCAATCGTTACTACTATTTTTCAAGCGCACTGATTTTATCGACACGGCGCGCGTGTCTGCCGCCGGCAAACTCCTCACCGAGATACGATTTTACTATTTCAAGAGCCAAGTCACAGCCCGTTATTCTCTCGCCGAGACAAATTATATGTGCGTTGTTGTGCTGTTTCGCCATTCTTGCGCTGTAACAATCCGTAACGTGCGCCGCACGAATACCCGACACCTTGTTTGCCGCAATGCTCATTCCTATTCCCGTTCCGCAGATTAGTATTCCACAGTCAAAATCCTTGTCACGCACCGATTTTGCAACAACCTCGGCTATATCGGGATAATCCGCCGGAACATCAAAATCCGTTCCGAAATCCTCATACTCATATCCGTTTTCGGTCAGGTAATCTTTAATATACGCTTTGAGATTTACGCCGCCGTGGTCACTGCCTATTGCTATCTTCATCATTCATCCTCCTAAATTTCGGGCATTGTATTTACAAAAAAGATACAAAATTAACCCATTACTATAAATATACCAAACATCTGACAAAAAATCAATCAAAACAAAAACAAAAATTTTCTAATTTTATAGTTGTATTTAGACAAGTTTAATAGTATAATAAGATTATATTAAAAAAGTGTAAAAACACACACCCAAATTTACAGGAGGCAAATGATTATGGATTACATTCAGGAATACAAAAGATGGCTCGACAACGCCGACGCGGAAACCGTTGCGGAGCTTAAAGCAATCGAAAATGATGCCAATGAGATAAAAGAGCGGTTTTATAAAAACCTTGAATTCGGCACGGCGGGTCTGAGAGGAATTATCGGCGCAGGCTCAAACCGTATGAATTCGTATGTTGTCGGACAGGCAACCCAAGGTCTTGCGAACCAGCTTATAAAAACCAACCCCGACGCCGATGAAATAAGCGTTGCAATCGCATATGACAGCCGTATCAAATCCGATGAATTCGCAAAGGTTTCGGCGGCAATCCTCGCCGCGAACGGAATCAAGGTTTATCTTTTCGAGGAATTGAAACCCGTTCCCGAGCTTTCTTTTACCGTGCGCTATAAAAAGACCACCGCGGGAATTGTTATCACGGCAAGTCACAACCCCGCAAAATACAACGGTTATAAAGTCTATGGCGCGGACGGCGCACAGCTCAACCCCGAGCTTGCCGCCATCGTTCTCGATGAAATCGGCAAGACCGATATGTTCAAGGACGTTAAGACCTGTGATTTTGATAAGGCGGTTGCGGACGGTAAAATCGTTATGATAGGCGATGATGTCGAGAGCGCATACCTTGACTGTGTTGCGGCACAGAGCATAAACAGCGACCTCATCCGCGAAAAGGGCGACAGCCTTACATTTGTATACACGCCGTTCCACGGCAGCGGGAACAAACCTGTGCGCAAGATATTAAAGCGTATGGGTTTTGACAATGTTGTTGTCGTAAAAGAGCAAGAGCTGCCCGACGGAAGATTTCCGACCGTAAAATCGCCCAACCCCGAGAACAAAGAGGGATTTACCATTGCAATCGAATACGCAAAGAAATGCGGCGCGGATTTGATTATCGGCACAGACCCCGATGCGGACCGTGTGGGAATTATCGTTAAAAACAAAAACGGCGAATACAACACCTATACCGGGAATCAGGTGGGTGCGATGCTTACCGAATACATTCTTTCGAACCTCAAATCACGCGGCGAGCTTGCCGATGACGCATATGTGGTAAAGACGATTGTCACCACCAACCTCACAAAGGCAATCTGTGATAATTACGGTGTTGAAATGAAAGAGGTTCTCACGGGCTTTAAATTCATCGGCGAAAAGATAAAAGAGTCCGAGGAAACGGGCAAGGGAACATATATTTTCGGCTTTGAAGAAAGCTATGGCTACCTCAAAGGCACATATGCACGCGATAAGGACGCGGTCGTGGCAACCATGCTCATCGCCGAAATGACCCTTTGGTGCAAGGAAAACGGAAGCTCTCTCGCCGAGTTTATGGAAAGCATATACAAAAAATACGGTTACTATATCGAATACGTTGAGTCCGTTGTTATGGAAGGCATTGACGGAAGCGAAAAGATTGCGGCGATTATGGATAAGCTGCGCACCGACACGCCGACCGACATAGGCGGCAAGACGGTAACGGCTGTCCGCGATTATGAGACATCGGTTCGCACCGAAATAAAGAGCGGCGCAGCGGATAAAATATTATTGCCGAAATCAAACGTAATTTATCTCGAACTCGAAGACGGAAACAACTTTGTCGTTCGCCCGTCGGGAACAGAGCCGAAAATCAAGCTTTATTGCCTGCTCAGAGGTAAGGATTCCGCTGCGGCAGAGGATTTGCTTGCAAAGGTTAAGGACGATATCAAAAAGATTGTTGCCGAATAAGACAAATTCGCAATTAAAGATATACACAGGAGATTAAAATGCTATTTGACACACACGCACACTTTGACGATGAACAATTCGACGCCGACCGCGATGAGGTTTTAAAAAGCCTTAAATCATACGGGGTCGGGAACATCGTCAACATCGGTTCGAGTATGAAAACATCGCGCACAAGCGTTGCTCTTGCCGAAAAGTACGATTTTATATACGCCTCGGTCGGCGTTCACCCGTCCGAGACGGGCGAGCTTTGTAATGCGGACATTGACGAACTCAAGTGCCTTGCCGCGAACCCAAAGGTTCGCGCAATCGGCGAGATAGGTCTGGATTATCACTATCACGATGATGTTGAACCGTCAATCCAAAAGAAATGGTTCGCGCGCCAGTTAGAGCTTGCCAAAGAGCTTGATATGCCCGTTGTCATTCACGACCGCGAAAGCAAGGGCGAATGCCTTGAAATATTAAAAGAACACAAAATTTCAAACGGAGTTGTACACTGTTTTTCGGGCAGCACCGAAACGGCGCGCGAAATTCTCAAACTCGGTATGATGATTTCTTTCACGGGCGTTTTGACCTTTAAAAATGCCAAAAAGGCAATCGCGGCTTGCGCCGCTGTTCCGCTCGACAGGCTTATGATAGAAACCGACTGTCCCTATATGTCGCCCGAGCCGTACCGCGGTAGGAGGAATTTCAGCGGATATGTCGAGTTTGTCGCACGAAAAATGGCAGAGATTAAAGGCGTATCTTATGATGAACTTGTCAATATAACCGAACGCAACGCAAAGCGGTTTTACGGAATAAATTAGCTTAAACCGCAAATCAATTATTATACAAAACCCCAACCGCCGTTTTGGCGATTGGGGTTTTTCGTTCAAGGTCATAACAACCTTTGATTCTTTTATTTCTTTGATGTCTGCTTGCTCTTTACACCGGCATCTTTCCATGTTGCCCAAAGAGCGCCCGAGCAGAATACCGATGAATAGAAACCGATAACGATACCTATGATAATCGGCAGAGAGAACTTTTGAATCGATGCAACACCGAGGATATATACCATACCTATCGTAAGCAAGGTTGTTACCGTGGTGTTTATCGAACGAGTCATTGTTTCGAGAATACTCTTGTCCGCAATCTGAGCATAAGACTCTTTTCTTGCGTGTCTTGTGTTCTCTCTGATTCTGTCCATAATAACGATTGTGTTGTTGATTGAGTAACCCAAAACGGTAAGGATTGCCGCAATGAAGTTTGTGTCAACCGAGATGCGGAGAACCGAATAGATACCCATCAAAACCAATACGTCGTGGATAAGTGCGATAACCGCAACGGCACCCGATGTAAATTCGAAACGGAATGTTACATACACGAGGATTGCAACACACGCAAGAACCGACATCCACAAAGCCGAGCGAGCAAGGTCTCTTCCCGTTGACGGCGAGATAATATCCTGGCTTTTGAGAACAACCTTTGCCTCTGCCGCCGCGTTATCCTGATTTTCCTGATTCTCTGTGTTTTCAGTCTGTGCGCTGTCGTTGTTTGCGTTCTCGTTGACGTTCTTACCAACGTTTTCGGGGTCGTACTTCTCTTGCAGAGCTTTGGTTATCGCCGAAACCTTTTCCATTGAAAAGTTCGCGCGGTCAGCCTCTGTTTCGAGGTTCTGGTCGTAACCGAACTTGATTACGACTTCGTTATCACCCGAACGCTGAACCGCCGCAGGACTTCTGTCCGAGCCGAGCGCCGTGTCGGTGATTTGCGAAATCTCGTTTGTGTCAAAATTGTCTTTTATCTCATATGTTACCGTGATACCTCCGGCAAAGTCACTGTCGAGGTTAAATCCCTGTATCGCGATTGACGCGATAGATGCAAGCATAAGTACGCCTGCGATTCCTAAGAATATCCATTTATTTTTCAATATAGCCGACATTATGCTTTGCCCCCTTTCATTTCTACGTCAGATAAGCTCTTCTTTTTGCTGATACCGTACAGCCACAAATTCTTGACATTCATACCAATCATTTGTTTAAGCAGGAACTTTGAAATAAATATTGCCGAAAGCATCGATACAACGATACCTATGAACAATGTGATACCAAAGCCCTTGATTGTACCTGTACCCAATACCCAAAGGATAACCGCAGAAATAATTGTGGTTACGTTTGAATCGATAACCGCCGACAAAGCTCTGTTAAAGCCTGCGTCAACCGCGCTGCGTACCGTCTTTCCGAGACGAAGCTCTTCTTTAACACGCTCGAATATAACGACGTTTGCGTCAACCGCCATTCCGACAGACAGGATGATACCCGCAATACCCGGAAGGGTGAGGTTGATGTGGAAGTTAGCAAGGATAAGCAATACTATTCCGAGATAACCGGCAAGAGCGATGTCCGCCAAGAATCCCATAAGACGATAGCAAAGCAGCATATAGAGCATTACCAAAATAATACCGATGATACCTGCCGTTACCGCTCTTGAAAGCGCGTCCTCACCGAGGGTTGCGCTTACTGTACGAACCTCAACCTGGTTGAGGTTGAACGGAATACGACCCGCCTTGATGTTTGCCGCAAGAGATTTTGCCTGTTCAGCCGTAAAGTCACCCGTGATTACACAGCTGTCGCTGTCAATCTTTGTGTTTACGTTCGGTGCTGAGATAACGCTGTTGTCCATTACGATATAAATCGGCTTGCCTACCAATCTGCCTGTTGCCTCTGAGAATTTCTTTTGACCATCTTCGGTAAGTTTAAGCGAGATATAGTACGCATTTTTTGCTGTTGCGCTGCTGTCGGCTTTTCCGTATTCAGCCGTTGCATTGTCAACCTGGTCGCCCGTCATAACGATTTTATCATCGGCAACGTTGACTTTGTTTCCGTCATTGGGGTCTTGTGTAACTTCCTCTGCGAAAACAAGCTGTGCCGTTGAACCGAGGGTCTTAACCGCCTCATCGGTGTTCTGAACATCGGGAAGCTCAACGCGAACTTTTTTGCTGCCTTGAAGCTCAACCGTTGCTTCGGTATACCCCTGCAGGTCAAGACGCTTTCTTATCGTCTGTACAACCGTGTCCATATCCTGTTCCGACGGGTCTGTCGCGTCTGCCTCAAACACGATTACCGAGCCGCCTTTTAAATCTAATCCCTGGGTAACGCCGTTGTCATTTTTTACGCCGAAAATCTGAAAGCTGTCCGAAAATTGCAGACCTGCTATACCGGCATAAATAACAATTGCGATTACCGCTATAATAGCCAAAAACTTAATTACGCTTTTGCCCATTCTTATTCCTCCTTTGAAATAATGTAAATTTTATTTATATAATTTTTAATATTTTTCTTAAAATTTATTCTTTTGTATGTTATGATTTCGGATTCAGCATCTCATCACCGTTCCGCATCTCAAATCATATCCGTATATCGATGTATCGGTTATGCGCACCGTATACATTAAATAGTCAAATTCCGAAACAAGTCCTGCGCTTACGGGCAGAACCGTATTCGCGCGAACCAAGTCCGCCGCAGATATATGCCGCTCGAAAATCTGTGAATTTGATCCGCTCTTTTCGGTATCGGGCGGCAGACACATATCACAACTTTGTCGGTATTGCAAGGTGTTGCTGTCCGAATTATCGTCCGCCGCGCTCACCGATACCGAGATGATTCCGGGGAAGTACGCCGCCGCGGAAAAAACAATCATAACAACGCAAGCCGCACATAAATGAGCAACCGTTTTTTTCGAAACACGCATAATTACCCCTCCTTATATCAAGTAAGTATATTTAAATTTTCGGTTTGTCATAAACATACATCGTATATTATAACAATCGGAAACGTTTAAGTCAAGTATTTATTTAAAATTGTAAAAAAAATTTTAAGAAACTTTGTCTTATGATAAATTCAGGCAAAAAAATTTTGAAATTGCTTGACAAAGTTGGATTTATGTTGTATAATTCATTGCATAAACTTGGATTTAGTTGGAGATGATTTGAAATGTTTGCGGAAACCAGGCGAAAACAAATATGCAAGATACTTGCCGAACACTCGGCCGTGACAACCGCCGATATGGCGGAAAAGTTCAATGTTTCGATAGAGACGATACGCAAGGACTTTCTCGACCTCGAAAAGTCGGGCGAGCTTATGCGCGTTCACGGCGGCGCAGTTTTAAAACCGTCTGTCAATCCGTTTTTGAACTTTTCGTCACGAATGGAATCAATGCGCAGCGAAAAGGTTGAGCTTGCCGAGATTTCGACACGGTTTATAAACAACGGCGACACTCTCGCCCTCGATTCGGGCAGCACGGGAATAGAATTCATCGATGTTCTTATGAAACACTTTGACACCTTGACAATAGTAACGACGTCTCTCGATATTTTTCAAAAAGCGTGCGAATTTAAGAATTTTAACATTATATTGACGGGCGGCTTTTATCTCAAAGGCGAAAACACACTCTATGGCGAATTTGCGCTTAAAACCCTTGATAACATCAGGGTTGAAAAGTCGTTTATCTTTCCGAGCAGCATCTCACTCGGATGCGGCATAATGGGTTCGCTTTCGGGATTCGTTGACATTCAGCGTAAGATGATTGAGATAAGCGATGAGGTCTATATCGCCGCCGACAGCAGCAAGTTTGAAAAGACTTCGCTTATAAAGACCGCCGATTTGAACCCGAGATACACCTATATCACCGATTCGGGCATTTCCGCGGAAATAAAACAGATTTATGAAAGCAACGGTATACATCTCATAACCGAATAAAATGAAATTAAAAAAGGAATGAATCAAAAATGACAACAGCGACACTTGCCGCAAACGCGGCACAGACCGCACCCCAAAAGATAACGGATAAAGGCGCGGTATGGCGACTTTCTCTTTTATTGACCTGTTTGTATGTGGTGAGTTATCTCACACGCATAAATTATGGCGCGGTTATATCCGAAATAGTATCATCCGAAGGAATCCAAAAGTCTTTGGCGTCTCTCGCCCTCACCGCGAGCGCGGTAACATACGGTTTCGGTCAATTGGCAAGCGGATTTCTCGGCGACAGGATAAATCCAAAAAAACTTATATTTATCGGGCTTTTGACAACAATTTCGATGAACATTTTGATTCCGTTCTGTCAAACGCCGTACCAAATGACGGCGGCATGGAGCATAAATGGACTTGCACAGGCGTTTATGTGGCCGCCTATCGTAAGGATTATGACAGAGCTTTTCACCACCGAAGATTATAAAAAGTCGTGCGCTCTCATTTCGTGCGGCGCATCCATCGGAACGATAATCGTATACGCCCTCGCCCCTGTTTGCATATACGTTGGCGGCTGGAAATCGATATTTTTCTGTTCGGCGGCGATTGCTGTAATAATGTCGGCGGTTTGGATGAAAAAATGTCCGAACGTATCGGGTTCGCACGATGAAATGGTAAAAAGCAACGGCTCATTTAAGCTTACCGTCAAAATATTTTGGATCTTGGCGGCGATTATGCTCGCAATCGTCCTGCAAGGAATCTTGCGCGACGGCGTATCAACCTGGATGCCGTCATACATTGCCGAAACATTCAAGCTCGATAACAAAATTTCAATTTTTACGGGTGTGTTTCTTCCTCTGTTCAGCATCGCTGTTGTACAGCTCACCATATTTCTTTATAAAAAAATCCCCGGCGAGCTTACTCTGACGGGGTTTATGTTCGGCGCAGGCGTTATTTCGGCGTTCGCTCTCTATGCGACCGACAACACTTCTGCCGTTATATCCGTTCTCTTTGCCGCAACCCTCAGCGGAAGTATGCACGGAGTCAACACGATGATGACCTGTATGATTCCGCCGTATTTCGGCAAGTACGGAAATATCTCGTTTATGGCGGGGCTTTTGAACTTTTGTACATATATAGGAAGCGCCGCATCGGGGTTCGGGCTTGCTCTGTTTTCCGAAAACTTCGGCTGGCACAACACTCTGTTGCTCTGGAGTATGATTGCTCTTTGCGGATGCCTGTTATGCCTTTCGATAACCCGAATATGGAACAAGTTCAAAATCGAATAATCCTTTTCAAAAACACAGCCGCGTATTCGAAAAAACGTCCGAATACACGGCTGTGTTTTTATTTCTATCTCACAAAATCAAATTCGGCACCGTACATATGCACCGTGTCGCCCTCTTTGATGCCTGCGTTTTCAAGCATCTTGATTGCGCCGCATTTTATAAGCGCTCTTTGGAAATACTGCAAGGATTCATAATCGTCAAAATTGGTCGAACCGACAATCTTACGGACGCGTGCGCCCGTCACAACATATACACCATCCTCGATCTCGACTTTCATTTCTTCCTCTTGTGCTTTAAGCTCGTCAATATCGACAAAATCGTATTCGTCATCTTCCTCTTTCGGCAGCTTTGACAAAAACTCCGCCGTATAATTCAAAACCTCGCGGACGCCCTTTCCCGTTGCTGCCGAAATCTTGAACACGGTATATTCGCGCCTCTCCATCTCGGCTTTGAACTTATCGAAATTCTCATCGAACTGTGGAATATCCGCCTTGTTGGCAAGCACAATCTGGGGCTTTTTCGAAAGCTTTTCGCTGTACATTTTAAGCTCGTTGTTAATCGTGTCAAAGTCCTCAATCGGATCTCTGCCCTCTATACCCGACACATCGACAATATGCAGCAAAACCGAGGTTCTTTCGACATGACGCAAAAATTCGTGACCCAAGCCAACACCCTCGTGCGCACCCTCGATTATACCCGGAATATCAGCGATAACAAAACCGCCGCCGTCACCGACATTCACCACGCCCAAATTCGGTTTGAGGGTGGTAAAGTGATAGTTCGCGATTTTGGGTCTTGCATCGCTGACCATTGAGAGAAATGTTGACTTTCCTACATTCGGAAATCCCAAAAGCCCGACATCCGCAATAAGTTTGAGTTCAAGAGTTATTTCTCTCTCGTCACCCGGTGCACCGGGCTTTGCGAATTTTGGGGTCTGGCGCGTTGCGTTCGCAAAATGTGCGTTGCCCCAACCGCCGATGCCGCCTTTGGCAGCAACCATACTTTGACCCTCAGCTTTGAGGTCGCAAATAACCCTATCGGACGCACAATCGCGTACAATCGTTCCGACGGGAACTTTTATCGTTAAATCCTCGCCGCACTTTCCGTTGCGGTTCGCGTCCTTTCCGCCGCCGCCGTTCTCCGCGGCGAACTTGCGTTTATACCTGAAATCAATAAGCGTGTTTACGCCCTTATCCGCAACAAGAATGACGTTACCGCCCTTGCCGCCGTCACCGCCGTCGGGGCCGCCCGCCGCAACGTATTTTTCACGGTGAAATGTGACCGCGCCGTTACCGCCGTCACCTGCTTTGACATAG
Source organism: uncultured Eubacteriales bacterium (assembly GCA_900545865.1). GTDB lineage: Bacteria > Bacillota > Clostridia > Monoglobales > Monoglobaceae > UMGS1820. The sequence continues at coordinate 71,032 of URAN01000005.1, read as the reverse complement.
ATTTTTGCCATATCCGAAAACATAGGATTTCACTTTCCTTTCTTTTTATAATAAAAACCGAAAAAACGGGCGGACAAAAGCTGTCCGCCCGTAATATTCAATGATTATTGAGCTATATCATAAACAGAAACCTGTTTACGTGTCTTTCCAAGACGCTCAAACTTAACCTTTCCGTTTACCAAAGCAAACAGTGTATCGTCACTGCCCTTGCCGACATTGGTTCCCGGATGAATTTTCGTGCCTCTCTGACGAACGATTATGTTACCTGCCAAAACGTGCTGACCGTCGCCCTTTTTAACACCAAGGCGTTTGGACTCGGAATCTCTGCCGTTTTTGGTACTTCCCATACCTTTCTTATGAGCCATGTTAATTTCACTCCTTTATAATCAATTAAAAGATTCGGCGAAACAATGCTTACGCATTGATAGCCTTGATTTCAACTTTTGTGTAAGGCTGTCTGTGACCCTGTTTTTTGTGATAACCCTTTTTGGATTTATACTTATAAACGATAATCTTTTTATCCTTACCGTTCTTAACAACAGAAGCCTCAACGCTTGCGCCGTCAACATAGGGTGCGCCGACTTTTACATCGTCACCGCCGACAACCAAAACCTTGTCAAATGTAACGGTTTCGCCCTCTTCAACGCCGAGCTTTTCAACGAAAACAACATCGCCCTGCTCAACCTTATACTGCTTACCGCCCGTTTCGATTATTGCGTACATTTCGTAATACCTCCTATTACCCAAGACTCGCCATTCGGGTGGCGCGTATGCACCTTAAAAAATAACCCTTTCTGCGCGGTTACTGATATATTCTACCACAACGCGATTGCTTTGTCAACAGCTTTTTCAAAATATTTTTTAATTTTTTGAAAAAATCCGCCGTTTTATTCCATTATGCCGAACAAGCGCATAATAATTGTTGCCGTTTCGGCTCTTGTCGCGGTGCCGCTCGGATTCAGAGTTGTTTCCGAATCACCTTTCATCAGACCGCTTCCTACCGCATAGCATATTGCCTCAACCGCATATTCCGAAACGCTTTCGGCATCGGTATAAGAGAGAATATTCGTGTTATCGCCCACGCTTGTATCGCCGCCTTTGAACGTAATATAACGATAGATTATCGCCGCCATCTGTTCACGCGTTAAGTTATCGTTGGGCGCGAATTCATCTTCGGAGACGCCGTTGACGATTCCGTTTTCACTCGCCCATGCAACCGCTGCGCCGTACCACTCATCAGCGTTTACGTCACCGAACTTGTTAAATGACGCGCTCGGCTCGTTCTCCATACGATATAATATGGTGACAATCATCGCACGGCTGAGGTTTTCGTTTGGTGCGAACTCGTTATCAGAAACGCCCTTCATTATCTTGTTTTCATAAACGAATTTAACCGCGTCATAGAACCAATCATCAACCTTTACGTCAGTGAATGTTCCCGACGAAATCGTTTGATTGTTGTTGTCTGTTATTGTATCATCGGTTTTGTTCTTGTTGTTCTTGTTGTTGTCCTTTTTAACACCGGTGGCACTCGATGATGAACCGCCGCCATAGTCCTTCATTCCGTCCTCTTTGGTATAGTCATCAGTATAGAACACAACGATGCTGTCACCGTCTTTCAAGCCATACGCGCCCATCGAAACATCGGGAATCTTTCCGTTGACCTTATACATCCAACCCGAATTTTTACCCCTGTCAAGTTCACCGAGTTTTGTTCCGTCAGGCATTGTTATCGAGGGTACATATGTTCCGTATTTTAATTCGTATTTGTACCCGCTCTCTTGCATTGCTTTCTTAAATACATCGAATGCAGTTGTTGTTTCGTTAAGTTTTTCGTATTTAACCGTGTCAATAAGCGTCTTTTTGTTGTCCATAAGCGTGAACGATACGTTTATCTTTTCGGTTACGGCGAGAGGCTTAACTCCTTTTTGGGTTGATGTGCCGCGAACGGTCAGGTCAACCGAAACAGGTTGATAGTATAAGTCCGCAAGCTCTTTATACTCCGCATACTTTTCGGTATCGCTCATATAGAGTCTGCCGTACTTTCCGAGTGTTTCGCTCGACAATGCCGAATTAACAGTAACGGCTTTTGCGTTTTTCTGTTTGGTAACAAGCAGATTTTCGTGTGTGATCGCCGCAGGATTGCTCGAACGGAACAGCCTCCATGCCTGCAACTCATACCATCCGTCCAATGCAGTCGGGACTATGCCATGACCGACCATATTTTTATTATCGCGAACCCATACAAGCTCATCGTCTTTTTCATACACCTCGGTAAACGGATACAAATTTGAGTCTATATCGTCCGCAGATGCATTTGAACCCTTTATGCCGTCAAAATATGACGCTTTTACCTTTGTCATCAACGCCTTTTCCGCATCGATTTCGTTTTGCGTGAGAGCCGGAACGCTAAGGTTAAATGTCTTCGAAGCCGAAATATTGGTATCCTTTTGGGTTATTGCCAAGGTAACCGTAGCCTCTGCCGATTCTTTGCCTACGGACGGACGTATAATTTCTACCCTTGCCGCATTGTTGACATCGGGGGTTATAACAACGTTCGGATTATCGGTTGTTATAATGACCGGGGTTTCTTTTCCGTCTATACCGAAATCCCTTGTTGTCGGGAATTGTATATCATTTAAGACCTCTGTTTTTCCGTTCTCGTCCGCTGCCAAAGCCTTGCCGGTCACCGCATCGGTAAGACCCACCTTTCCAAAGCCCGTATTCAGCTTATCTTCAAGGTCTTTTTGGATTTTAGCTGCCTCTACCGCATCAATCGCCTTGACTGTTACAGGATAGACATAGTCAAGCGTGATAGGCTTCTCTCCGCCGCCGTTATTGTCGTTGGTAAAACCAAATGTACAGGTTGCTGTGAGTGTAACATCGGTATCTTTTGCTCCCCGTTTTACAACACCCACATACGGGTCAAATAAAGTATCGGGGGTCTGCTGATTTTTATTGCTCACAGATATATATTTGTTATCCGAGCTAACCCATGAAATCAAAGCCCATTTTTTCCCGTCAATCGACCGTGGCAACGACAAATCACTTTCTGTTACAGTTTTTCCGCTTTCATCCTTTTCGAAAGCAACCTTTGACATAATCTCGTCGTTCATTGCTTTTTTCACTTTGTCGACATCCCAATAAACGATAACGGGAGCGGTATATTCTGTTTTTTCGCCGCCAAACTCTATTTCAAAAGTAACGTTATGACTTCCGCAATGTTCAGACGGCGAAGTATTCGGGTCAACATAATAATATGTTATCGTTCCGTCATTTGCAACCTTCGAATTTTCTCCGCCCGCAATCGTTTCAACGGACTTGACGGAAATTGCCGCACCTTCCGTATTCTGCTCGATTTCTTTTGCTTTTGCATCAAAATCCGCTTTGAACATATTGACTGCATTTGTATCCGTACCGTATTCGGGATACATCTTATAAAAATCGCCCAATGCTTCAAGCGTTTTTGTCACAGGCAAAAGCTTATTTGCCTTGTCGGCGTCAATCTGTGCCTGTGAATATACATTAAAATCAAACCATTTTACCGTAGATTCGTTTAAATATTTAACCATTGCGGTAAGACGCACCTTTGCAATACCGCTGTTCGGCAATATTACCGCACCCGTTTCCGCATTTATTACAGCAGTTTTATCACTTGACCACTCGATTGTTGAACCGTTTTCGCCTGTTTTGGGAAGTTCAATCGTCTTTGCGGCTTTTATATCCGATATGTCAATCAAATCATCGAGCGCCGCCGCATCCTGTTCGGTAATCTTCTTTGCCGATGAACCTATCTTCTTGTTAAATACGGTATTCGGCGATTTGGTTTCGCCGCCGATTGTAACATCAACAGAAAGATAGTCGCCTGCCATATCCTCCGGAATTGTAAATTCTCTGTTTATTGCACCCGAAATGTTTTTATAGCTGCCGGAACCTGTGTTGCCTGCCGAATAATCTTCCTCCGTCAGATACTTCCATTGATAAACAAGTTCGGGATAGTTATCATAGTCGTATTCATCTCCGCCCAAAACGTTTACTGTTGCTCTGACCGTTTCACCGACATTTATGTGTCCGTCTATATCAACCGTTGTAACATACGGATAGATTACAATATCCGCATCGGCAGTATATTCGTTATTGTCATATACAACCTTTGCCGTAACTTTAATCTTGCCCGCCGAAATCGGTTTAACGATTCTGATATTATCCGATGTGTCCGAGTTTTCGGGTACGTCAAGAGTTATCATATTCTCTTTTCCGTTCTCGACCGACCACTCAACCGTTGGGGTTGTATCCATATCGGTATAGACAACCGTAAGCGTGGTCGTTGGCTGTGCGCCGCTGTTCGTCATTTTAAGTGTACGTCCGCCGCTTATCGAAATGCTCGGGTTTTTGGGTGTTTCGGGTGTTGAACCGCCCGATTGCCATTTGAGTATAGGATAACCGCCGTTAATATTTTCCGTATCCTCGACAAATTCCGAACCGAGAATTGATGCAAAATTCTCGTCAGGTATTTCGCCGCAATTATCATTGACAGTTCCTGTGCCTGTGCCTTTAATCGATTTTTGGGAATAATAACAATTCGATATTTCGGCTCCTCCGAAAAAGTCGCAGATATCGGCAGCCGTGCCGCTTCCGTCAAGCTTGCCTATGCTATAAGAGCTTGTTATCGTCGTGCCGTTCATCGCCTGTCCGACAATTCCTCCGCATCTCGATGCACCGGTTATATTGCCGCTGTTATAACAGCTTTTGATTTCGGAAAACTTGGCATAGCCCGTAATACCGCCGACAGTTCCTTTTGTCACCGCTTTTATATTAGCTTTATTAACGCAATTTTTAATCGTTCCCTTTTGTGAAGTTGTGTTTCCGCAATAGCCTGCTATACCTCCGACATATGCACCGGACTTTGTTGATTCAACCATTCCGTCAAAGCTGCAATTTTCAACCGTACCGCTGAAAATCTTACCGACAATACCGCCGACATTGTTATTTGTTGAGGTCACCGTTCCTTCGACCGAAAGATTTTTAACAACTCCTCCGTTTAATATACCGAATAATCCTTTATAATTGGTTACTCCGCTGACATACATTCCCTTTACAGTATAATAATTTCCGTCAAAGGTTCCGCCAAAGCCATCGGCGACAGAACTTAAATCAGCAATCGGTGTAAATAAATCACCGTTTAGATCTATGTCATTTGCCAGATAGAACGTTTTTCCGCTCATAGAGTATGTGCCGTTTCCGTCACCGGCATTAACCGCCGATGCCAACGCCTTTAGCGTATCCGCACTGCTGATTTTAAATTCGTTTGCTGTATCAATCAAGCCGACCTCAAACTCGGGCAAGTTTGAAACATCCGTCTTATCCTCAGCAAAGACGGGGATTGACACAGATGTTAAAATCATCGCAAGTACAAGCATTGCCGATAAAATACGCCAAAGTCTTTTGTTTAATGTGTTTGTGTTCATAAGTTTGTCTTTCCTCTCTTATGTTTTATATAAATATTAATTATTTTCAATGTTAATCCGCAAATCAAAGTGATTTTATGCCATATGTTCGTGTGTTTGGGACGTCGAGGACGCCGTCCCCTACGGATGTGGTATACGTAACGTTTGGTTGTAGGGGATGGCGTCCCCGACATCCCGTGAGATGTTAATCACATTACGCGTTTAATTCAAAATATTTTATATTTTTGTGCGGTTATTCACATAATTTTATGCCATATATTCGTGTGGTCGGGCGACCGTGTTTTTTGATTTATCATCAAAATCAAAAAACTGTGATAACTCAAAAGAATTACCACAGCAGTTTTCCTGTACCGTCATATCGCGCACAAACAAAGCCGACGAAAAAGGTTTCTGCCGCCGAATATCGCGAATGTCGCTTCTGTGCTCAGACGCACTTTACGAAACAACATCAAAGCAGGTCTTCCGACTCGCATCATATACACCGAACAAAAACGGTGAGCGTTTTTATGTCACGCCTTCTCGGTTTCCCAATGACCGGCTTTCGCCGATTGACATAAAACCTTTGATACATACGGCGGCTGTAACCGTTTAAGATTCACACTCAATTCCCTTTTCACCGACACGCCCCAATCGGACGCGCCAACACTTTGTATGAATATTCAATTTTATCTGACTATGCTTAGTATATCAATCTGACCGAATTTTTTCAATACACAAAACAAACAAAATTTTACAAAAAACAAATTTTATTTTGTGTTTTCGGTCGGATTCGGCAAAAGGGCGGCAAGATGCCGCCCTTTATATACCAAACATTGCTTTTTTTAGAACAGACCCGGGATATTAAGTCCGCCGGTAATCGAACTTATATTGCTCGCGTTTTCTTCCTCCGCCTTGCGCATCCCCTCGTTTACCGCCGCAATGATTAAATCCTGGAGCATTTCGACATCATCGGGGTCAACAACCTCGGGCGATATTACAATCTCTTTAAGCTCACGCTTGCCGTCAATAACAACCTTGACCGCACCGCCGCCCGAGGTTGCCTCATAGGTTTTTGTCTCCATTTCCTCTTGCATTTTCGCCATTTGTTCCTGCATCTTTTTTGCCTGTTTCATCATTTGGTTCATATTCATCCCGCCCATTCCGCCGGGAAAACCGCCTCTTGCCATTTTATCATATCCTTTCATTTAACTTTTATATCCGCACGGCGCAAGACACAAAATATCCGCCGCCGTTGTTTTATTCTATCTCTATTTTATCGCCGAAAATCGCTTTCTTTTTGGCGATGTCGTGAATCGACGGTTCAGTCGATTTTTCTTCCGCTCCGTCACGTCTGCCTTTTATTGATACGTTCGCGGTAAGCGGCGTTCCGCTGACACGCGTAAACAGATTCGACAGATATTCGATCCCCTTTGGGGTTGCAATCTTGTTATACGCCACCTCGCCCTCGACATCTATCTCAACCGTTGACCCGTTCAGGCGAACATCCGCTTTGTACAAAAACGCATAAAGCAGCTTGCTTTCTTCCTTAATCGCATTCAACGCCTCGACCCAATCGTTCCATTCCGTAACGTTCGCCGTCTTGACCTCGGGCTGTTCCTGTATCGGCTGTGCCGCATTTGTCGGCTCGGGCGCATCGGCTTTAACCGTCTTTGCGTCAGTATCCCACGGCGGCAAAACCGCTCCGCCGTTTTCGGTATTTTGAACGCTCGGCGCACTATCAACCCGATTTTCGGGTTCGGAACGAGTTACGCTCGGCGCGGTTTTACGCTCTGTGTTTATCGGCATATTCCCCTGTGAAAGATTCGCGACCGCCGTCTCAAGCTTTTCTATTCTCGCAAGCAGAGCGTCAACATCGGTCGAATACACGGGCGCACAAAGTCTTACAACCGCCGTTTCAACCGCAATTTTGGGATTCGCCAGCCATTTTGCCTGTGCAAGGTATTCGCCGAGGGTTTTTATCGAAAACAAAATGCGCTCGGTCGGGTATTCCTTTGCCTGTTCGGCGTATCTTGCCGCCGCGCTCTCTGTCTTTTCAAGCAGAGCCGACGGCTTATCCGTTGCCTTGCACAAAAGCAAGGCTCGGTAATGATCGCTCATACTCTCAATGAGGTTTTGAGCATCAACACCGGCACGCAAAAGTTCCGTTGCCTCGGTCAGCGCCGCCGCAGTATTATTTTGAGAAATGTTTTCGGCTATCTCGAATATCCTGTCCGAGTTCACCATTCCGACAATATCCGCAACGCGCGCTGCCGTCAGTTTTTCCGAGCCGAAGGCGGAACATCTGTCCAAAAGGCTTATCGCGTCACGCATCGACCCGTCACCGAGTTCGGCGACAAGCTCAACCCCGTCGGTGGTTATGTCTATTCCCTCGGCATCGGTGATCTGCGTCAGCCTTGACGCAATATCGTCAACGCCGATTCGTCTGAAATCGAACCTTTGACATCTCGAAAGAACCGTTTGAGGTATTCTGTGCGGTTCGGTTGTCGCAAGAATAAATATCGCGTGGGGCGGAGGTTCTTCTATTGTTTTGAGCAAGGCGTTGAACGCCTCCTCGGTGAGCATATGAACCTCGTCTATTATATATATCTTCTTTTTACAGCCGATAGGTATGTACAATACCTCGTCACATACCTCGCGGATATTGTCAACACCTCTGTTGCTCGCCGCGTCCATCTCGTATACATCGGGAATACTTCCGTTTAGGATTCCCCTGCAGGTGGGGCATTCGTTGCACGGCTCGCCGTTAATCGGATTTTCGCAATTGACCGCACGCGAAAAGATCTTTGCCGTTGAGGTCTTTCCCGTTCCTCTTGTGCCGCAGAACAGGTATGCGTGCGCAATCCTGTTTGATGCCACCGCGGTTTTTAAAGTGTCGGAAACCTGTTTCTGACCGACAACATCGGAAAATCGCATAGGCCGCCACTTTCGGTATAAGGCTCGGTATGATGACATTTATATCCCTCCTGTTTAAATTTTTATATTAAAAAAGTCATGTGCTTGCCGTCGAATCGGCGACACCCGCGTTACCTGTACAGTTAGCTCGGGTCTGGCACCCTCACGGCACATCGAAATGACCGCTTATCGCTGCTGCGTTCCCGCCCTGACGAGGTTCACGGGTTCCGATTGCGTAAGACCAAACCGTCAACACCACTTATACAGGGGCAGACCGAACACCGCTGACCCTAAGACAAGTTTTCATCCCCTCTTTAGCGGATTGAGGGTTACAAGGCACCGCTAACACCCCGATTTAACATGACTTATGTATTATAACACAAATTTCACCGTCAGTCAACCAGAAATTTTCGCTTTTTAAAAATTTTTGAGTCAAACCCGAATTAAACCACAAAAAACACGGCATTATCCGTTATAATTTTTGGTTCAACAGCCGCGCAATCTCGGATTTTTGCGCCGAAATCCAATCCAAATCGCATGGATATTCAAACGTGCGGCAAAACGCATAATACAAGTCGAACTTTTTAAACGACACCTCTAAATCCTCTATCGTGTCGGTTTTGACCTTTGGGTCAGACAAGACGGGAACGCCTTTTAAATATTCCTTTACATACCGCTTCCACAGACCGAAAACCGCCCTGTCGCCCTCGTCAAACGCGATTGTCGCAAGGGTATAAAGCGCCCGTTTGTCACAGGTCAGATTTTCCTCGCGGCAGATTTTTTCGGCGTGCGCGATAAGGTTGACCGTTCGCCGTATATCCTCTTTTTTAAATAGGTCAAACGGAAGCTGTACCGATGACCACGCTCTCAAAATCTCTTTGACATCAAACTCCATTTCCATAAACGAAACATCAAAATCGATATACGCTGACTTAATCGGTTTCGGCTCTTCATCAAGAGCGTTTATCACATACTCGGGGTCTTCCAATGACACGACATAACCCTTATCGAAGATTCCGCGCCGACCCGCACGCCCTGCAATCTGTTTTACCTCTTGGGCGTTAAGCCGCCGCGTGCCTATGCCGTCAAACTTGCGTATTCCCGTAAAAATCACGCGCCGAATCGGCAGATTCAGACCCATACCTATCGCATCCGTTGCAACGATAATATCCGTTTCGTGATTTAAGAATCGGTTCAGCTGATACTTTCGCGTTTCATAAGGCAAAGCGCCGTATATTTTGCTGACCGCGATACCTTTTTGTTCGAGGATTTCGGAATACTCAATTATATCCTTTTTCGAAAAGGCGATAATCGCGTCACCGTATTCAAGTTCGCCGTCACCGATAAGCGCAAGCCTTTCGGCGCACGAGAGCTTTTGCTCGGTTGAATCGTATGTATCTGCTTTCATATTATAATCGTATTCAATCGGAACGCGCCGACCGTAATTTATTACCTCATAGCTGTCAAGGCATTCGCTTATCAGCCTGATTAAAAGGTCGGTCGCCTCAGGCGCGGTACAAAGATGTATCTCACGCGCCTTTATTCCGAGGATTGCACGCGTCCACGCCGCGCCTCTGAATTTATCGTTTATCATCTGACATTCGTCAATCACGGCAACATCATATGACTCATATATATTCGCCATCTCGACCGTGGACGCAATGTGCGACGCATACGGAACGATATTGCGTTCCTCGCCCGTTATAAGATTGCACATAATGTTATCAAACAAAAGCTCGCGCTGTACATCGGTCGCAAGCAGGCGCAGCGGCGCGAGATACACACCCGTGTCCGCCTCTTTGAGCCGCTTTAGCGCGTTATACGTCTTTCCCGTATTCGTCATTCCGCTGTGGATGATAAAATGTCTGTGTATATACCGCGCCCCGGGATAGAGGTCAATCGGGTTTTCGGGAACGATTTCGCTTATCCGCTTTGCTATGCTTTCGGGCGAAGTATACCTTTCTTTGTATATGTCGGCAATCGTCCGCCTCCTTAGGGTCTTGCACGGGGTTTTCTTGACAAACACCTTTTGAATCGGAACATATAAAAGACCGCTTTTTTCGAACATACTTTCGTATTGGGTCAGCTCGGCATCCGTAATTAAATTGACAACGCGGTCGCCGTCAACCCATGCCGCTCCCAACAGTTCTTTTTCCTCTGCATTTTTATGTCTGTCCGCACGCCTTTTTATCCTTATAAACAAGTACTTATAAAGTGAGTAATCCTGTTTCAGATTCTTTAACTTGCCCGAATCGTTCAGGTCGCTTTCAAGAGCCGCAATTTCTCTGTCTATAACCGACTTTTTGCGCATAAGGTTTTCGTATGTTGCGCCGCCGTTTATGTTTCGGCTCTTTCTCTGTTTAACCAAAAGCTTTCCCGAATAGGCTTGGCTGAACTTTGCCCTTAAAAATAAAAACTGTTTTTGTCGAGTCTTACTCACTAACCGATTCCTCACTAACTTTTATCATATATCGAATTTTTGCGCTCCGGTAAGGTGCGTATGTCACCGCCGCTTGCGCATCAATGCCCGACATCGTTGTTTTAAGTCGGGCATTTTGTGTTTTATTCTCTTTATCCGTTCGTTTTATTTTACGTTAAATATTTTTGTTTATCTTATCGACCAAATTCATTACCTCAAACATATCTGCACAAACAAAGTCCGCCGTGGTTTTGATTTCATCATCGGCATCGAGAGTATCGATAACAAAAAACGCTGTCATTTCCGCGCGGTGAACCGCCGTTATACCGCTGCGCGAATCCTCCGCACCGCCGCAGTCCCGAGGATTTACCCCGAGTCTTTTTGCCGCCGCGATAAAAATATCGGGGTTCGGTTTTCCGTTTTCTATCTCATCGCCGCAGACCACCGCGCCGAAACGGTCAAAAAGGTTGGTGGTTTTAAGCATCATCTCTGCGCTGTCGCGCGTTGTCGATGTTGCGACCGCACATAAGATTCCGTTATTGTCGCAATAGTCCAAAAATTCAACCACACCGGGTTTTATCGCGATTCCCTCGTTTTGCCAAAGGGTATGTACCCTGTTTATCATTTCGGCTCTGAATCCTTCAAAATCAAAGCCCGCGCCGAAAGTATCGCGATACCTTTTTCTTACCATTTCACGCGGCAAGCCCATACAGGTATACGGGAATTTTTTGTCCATATTCAATCCGCGCTCTTGCGCAAGTTTTAAATATCCCTCAATATATTGATGTTCGGTATCGAGCAAAGTTCCGTCCATATCGAACACCATTGCCTTGATTTTGTTGTTTTTCAAAACCGTATCGGTCATTATAATCCATCCTTTGTCGTGTCGTCAACGCTCGCCGCGCTTGCTCGAATTTTATTGTAATAAAATTCATCGCCTGCTCCGCGGCGTTTCCTCTTCCCAAAAAATTTCGGGTGCAACCCTCATTTTTCGGGAACCCTATATTTTTGTGCGGTTATCCGCGTGATTTATCGATGTTTGTTCGTATATTCATGGGCGGCCGGTGACACCCGCCCCTACGGAATGAGGTATACATCGCGTTTGGTTGTAGGGGGCGGCTCTCGTCTGCCGACTCGGTCAAATCACAAAACGGTTGCCACCGGCAACCATCGCCCCTCAAGGGGAAGGTTCATTTTCCATTTCATATGGTTTCGCGCATTATTTCAAAACGGAAATCGCGTCGGTTATCGTCTTTTCGTATGCCTCGCGGCCGTACTTATCAACCTCGGCTTTGTTCTTTTCGCCGTGGGTCAAACATCCCGCGCCGCCGATACATCCACCGATACACGCCATTCCCTCGATAAAGTTTACATCACTCAAATTCTTGCTCTTTCTGAGCAATGCCGCACGGCACTGTTCGATGCCGTCACACGATTGCGCTTTAAGCTCAAAATCCTCATACTCGTGTTCTTTAAGCCCCTGTTGAACCGCATCCGCAAGTCCGCCGCAGCGTGCAAAAATTCTTCCGAAATATGACGCGTTATCAAGATAATTCTCTTCAAGTTCGGTTATATCCAAATCGCGGCTGTCAAACAGAGCCTGAAGCTCTTCAAAAGTTATGCACGCATCAACATAAGGCCTAACGTGCTCTTGTTGAACCTCTGCTTTTTTTGCCGTACACGGACCGATAAAGACAATCTTTGCCGTTTCATCGGTGTTCTCTTTAATATATTTGGATATTGTCGCCATCGGCGAGAGGTTATGCGAAATATTCTCTTTCATCTGCGGAAAGGCCTTATTGATATAATCAACGAACGCGGGGCAGCACGAGCTTGTGATAAATCCCTTTTCGGCGAGTTCCTCGGATTCGGCATACGCGACCATATCCGCGCCGAGAGCCGCCTCGATAACCGTGTGGAAACCGAGCTTTTTAAGTCCCGTTATTACCTGACCCAGCTTTGCATATGTGAACTGGCTCGAAATAGAGGGCGCAACAACGGCGTACACCTTATACTTTGAATTGTTCTCGCTTTTCTTAATTATGTCGATAACATCGAGAATGTATGACTTATCCGCAATCGCGCCGAAAGGACACTGATAAACGCACGCACCGCAGGATATACACTTGTCATTGTCAATCTTTGCCGAACGGTCATCGTTCATCGAAATAGCCTTTATCTTGCACGCATTCTGGCACGGTCTTTTTCGGTTTATTATCGCGGTGAAAGGACACACCTTTGCGCACGCGCCGCAATTGATACACTTTGACTTATCAATATGCGCAACATGGTCATCGTCAAATTCGAGAGCGCCGCGGCGACAGACATCTTCACAGCGGTGCGCAAGACAGCCGCGACACGAATCCGTCACCTCATAGCCGCCCATGGGGCATTCGTCACAGGCAATCTCTATTACCTCAATCACATTCGGATTATCGCGGTCGCCGCCCATCGCAATCTTTACGCGCTCAGCAAGGATTGCCCTCTCTTTATATACACAGCATCGCATTGTCGGGGTGTTGCCCGGTACAATCTTTTGCGGAATATTCAAAACATTTTCAAGCAGAGTACCGTTCCACGCCTCGCGCGAGACCTCTCTTAAAACTTTATATTTAAGGTGCTGTACCTTTGTGTCAAATTTTCTCATATCATTAAATTCCTTTCAAGAGTTTAATATACGTCATAAATATTCGTCCATTCAATAATATAACTCATACCGCGAAAAATGTCAAGTGTTGTTATGAACAAATGTGCCTTAACCCGAAAAAATTTTTCAAACATTTTTTCCGATATAAGGATATAAGGAGCAAGCCGCGGCTCGCTCCTTATCCGTTATCTTATTTATTATTTTCGATGAATCTGTGCAATATTGCCGCGATTTCGGCTCTGGTCGCATTATCATTCGGATTCAGCGTGCTTTCGGTTCTGCCTTTTATCAGACCGCTTCCACACGCATACTGCATAGCGCCGATTGCATACTCGGAAATACTGTCAAAATCATTGTATGAAAGTATGTTCGTATATTCATGGGCGGTCGGGGACGCCCGCCCCTACAGATGTGGTATACATTTGATTTAATAAATCCACCGCGGGCGGTCGGTGACGCCACCCCCTACATCGTCAATGCTCGCTTTGCTTGCTCGAATTTCATCACGATAAAATTCATCGCCTGCTCCGCGGCGTTTCCTCTTCCCAAAAAATCGGGTATAACCCTCATTTTTCGGGAACCCTATATTTTTCGCACATGTAACGTTTGTTATCCATACCACATATCAAAAATAGCTGACTTTTATTTTCTTTCCCATTTGCATCAGACACTTTGACAAATCCTCGACAAGGTTCATTTTTATATTAAAATTAATGGGAAGATTCGGGTTTTGGTGCGCGGGATTGACCGCTCGTCCGACAAAAAAGTTAATGTCGGTTGCTTCCTCGAACAAAAGTCGGCAAATCAGTGACGCACCGTCACGCTTATATCCCCAGTGCGTATAACTTTCGTTATCCTTTAGATAATCCTTGGCGTATTCCAAAACCTTATTTATCGTTATCACGCCCTCGGTCACAAGGTCAACGCCCTCTATTTCGGCTATCGGCGGCACATCGGCGCTCTCGAATTTAAGGCTTGTCTTGACTGTCTTATGCAGGAACTTTGCCGCAATCGATGACGTTGTTCCGCCGCAGACGATATGCTTGCCTTCTTTTGAAAAGAACAGCGACATCATACGGTTTGCGTCATCTCTGTTTGACGGCGGTCCGAACAAAAGATTCATCGGCGCACGCTTTCTTATCTTTACAACACAGGCGGTTGCGTCATCACCCGGCTGTTCGCCATAGAGCCTGTTCACCTCATCGATGAGGATTGTCGCAAGGGTTTTTGACGTAAAATCATTGACGGTGAGCGGCGCGAGGAACTCGATAATATCATCTCTGTTCCAGCCGAAGTTATACGCAATTCCGATTCCTGCGTGGGGACAGCCGTCACTCATCGCGACAAAAATATCCCCCTCTTTCAGGCTTATCTCGGACTTATAGACCTTTTTACCGTCAATATTCATTTCCGACTTGGGATAGTCAAAGTTCTCGTTATCGCGGAACATTATCACGTGAGGATTATCATATTGGATAAGCTCTGCCACTTCGTTATTGATAAGGTGAATTATGGTAAAAGTCGAATACGCAACGCCCCTGACCGAGCATATCGGAAGGGTCGCGGCGATTGTCGATACACATTCCTCAAGCGAGATACCCTCTGCCATCATCGTTGAAATAATTTTTGATGTAAGGGTCGATAAGATACTCGCCTTTACGCCGCTGCCGAGGCCGTCGGCAAGCACGATAACCGTTGAATCATCGCCTTGCGGCACAACGTCAACGTGGTCGCCGCAAAGCTGTTCGCCATAGTGGTTTATGCTTTTATATCCTATATCCGCACATAAATTATTCATCCTCTATTGTCTCCTTTAATTTTGTCAATGCAATCTTTGTTTCCGCCGCTGTTTCGCCCAAAAGCGACGCTATATCCTGGACGATGCGCATCTGTTTGTCAACAACCTTATCCGCAATCTCAACCGTACGGCGGCTGATTTCCTCTTTCTTTTCTCTTATGTCCTCTTCGTCCGTTATATCGCGCATTATACATATGATAAGGCGGTATTCCTTGTCATAAAGGATTGTCTGTTCAACATACCGACCGTATTCGGCGAGAAACGTCTTTTGATTCCTTATCGGCTTTCCGCTCGCCAAGACCTCCATAAACGGCTTGGGGTCAAGCACCCGAACGACCAAATCGCCCATTATATCCTCGGCGCGCCTTAAATTGATGATTTTAAGAGCCGCTCCGTTTATCTGCTGAACCTCTAACGCCTCGTTCAGAACCATAAGCCCGTTCGGAGTGTTTTTGACAATCGTGTCCGAAAAGCTTTCGGCTTTGTCTTTGAGATACGGCAGACACATCGATATTTCCGCCTTACCCTGGATAATCGCAACCGCTTTTTCGCGGCAGGTATTATAGCCGCAAGAGCCGCAGTTTAACTCATCGGACGGTTTGAACTTGCCCATTCGGCGCAGCACTTCGTTTATTTCATCGTCTGTCGGGTCTTGAAGCTTTTTCTCTATCACCGTGAACGTCTTTTTGAGTTCAAGGCTGTCGGGCTGTTCGACTTTAAAGTCGTTCTTACCGGCAAAGTCCGATACAGCCATATAATCCTTAACGGGCGAGCGGTGGAATTTCTCCATAACGGGGCCGCCGACACAGCTTCCACTGCACGCCGACATCTCGATAAAGCATTTGTGAACCTTTCCGTTCTCGATGTCTTTAAGAGCCTGAATACAATTCTCAACGCCGTCAATCGCCATATATGTATAATCGGGGTTGTCCTGTTTCATCGTCTTTAAAATTCCACCCGTTGTCGGAAAGAACCGCGCGCGGCTGTTTTCATCGCTGTCGGTTTCGGGGGTCAATTCAATGCCCTCATCTTTGAGCCATTTCGTAAGCTCATCAAACGTCAAAACCGCATCGACAATTCCCTCATAATACTGTGCCTCGTCCTTTTTGGCAACGCACGGACCGATAAACACCGTCTTTGCCTCGGGAACGCGCTTTTTTATGTCCATACAGTGCGCCTGCATCGGTGACAGGACGTTCGCCAGATACGGAAGCTCTTTCGGAAAATATTTTTGGATAAGCAAATTGACCGAATGACAGCAGGACGATATTATAACATCGCTCTCTTGTTCGTCAATCATTCTTTCATATTCGTTTTTGACTATCGTTGCGCCGACCGCGGTTTCCTCTGCATCACAAAAGCCGAGTTTTTTAAGAGCCGTCCGCATTGAGCCGATACCGACACCCTCATAATTTGCGATAAAGGACGGAGCAAGGCTGACATAAACGGGCGCTCCGCCTTGGAGCAGGACTCTTACTTTTTCCGTTTCGTCAACGATTTGCTTTGCGTCCTGAGGACAGACAACGAAACAATGTCCGCACAGGATACATTCGTTTCCTATGATATACGCCTGGTTGCCCGAAAACCGTATCGATTTGACAGGGCAAAAGCGAATGCATTTATAGCAATTCTTACAGTTAGATTTTTTCAGCATAAGACAATCTGCCATAAGCTGTACCTCCTTTGATTTTTTTTACTTTAAATCCGCGCAAGCACGTTCTTTTCAAAAAACTCGTCCACATTATCGGGCGATACCGAAAAGAACTCATCGTCCACCGTCACACAGACTCCCTCTTGACATCTTCCCATACAGAACGTTCCCGATAACTCAACCTTATCGCCGAGGTTGTTCGCCGCAATCAACCGTTGTAACTCCTCCACGACCTGTCTCGAACCCTTGATATGGCACGACGAACCTATACATACTGTCACTTTCATAATAAATTTCCTCACTCTCTTTTAATTTTGTTTATCTTAATTTATATTAATTTTTATATATTTTATCCGCAAAATATGCCGCAAAAGCCCCTGCGGT
The DNA here is from genome assembly GCA_900545865.1 of uncultured Eubacteriales bacterium. GTDB lineage: Bacteria > Bacillota > Clostridia > Monoglobales > Monoglobaceae > UMGS1820. Next base: position 53,773 of record URAN01000005.1, on the reverse strand, counting down.
GGAAACGTTCCGCCGCCGAGGCTCTTTTTATTCACTCATAATCGACAACGTTTATCCACGATTTCAAAAATTCCCGTTCTTTTTCGTTGCCTTTGACAAGCTGTGCCGCCGCAACAATCGGCATCCATTTTTTCACATATTTTAAATCCGTTTCGCTCTTTTCGCAAAACGCTTCCAAATACTTTTCCGCCGATGTTATTTCGCCGTCAAGCCAAAACTTTAAATATGTCCTCGCCGCGTCCGCCGACGCGTTGCCACAGGTCGCGTGCGCCCAGTCGATAATGTACACCTCGCCGTCATCGGTAACTATTACGTTTGACGGATTAAAATCACCGTGACAGAGCTTTGTATGATTCGGCATCGCCTTAATGCGCGCGTGCAAGTCATACCTCACCGTTGCCGGAAGGTCGGTTTGCCTTATCCTCTCATTCATTTTATCTTTGAGTTTAAAAAGCTTGGGGCATCTGACCGAATGCATTTTAAGCTGAAGTCCGACAAACATATCGATATATTCATCCCTTTTATCGGGGTTTTCCCGTATAAGCTGTGCCATTGTCTTTCCCTTGACATAATCCGACACTATTGTCCACTTTCCGTCAAAAACCGTAACAGAGCGCACCTTTGGAATATTCAGCTCGGTCTCTTCGATCCTCGCCAGATTCAAGGCCTCGCTCAATATATCCGCTTTTGAAAAGCCCTCGCCGAAAACCTTCATACAAAGGTCGCCGTCATGATATACTGTCTTGTTATTTCTCACTGCAATAATTCTGTCAAGTTTCATAATTCGCACTCCTTACACAAGATATTTCCTCGCCTATGATAAATTAATGCTGCTCAATCTCTGCCTTCGCATACACTTTGCCGTCCAAATTCATCCAGCTGAAAACTCCGTTTTCATAGGTCATACAGCTGTTTTCGCTGTTCTCTTTCGGGATAGACACCGAACCGGGGTTCATATATGTGATTTCGTTGTTCTCGCGGCATGCGGGAATGTGCGTGTGTCCGCAAAGCAGTATTCCGCCGCGTCCAATCGGCGGCGGATTATCCTCGCCGAATATATGTCCGTGGGTTGCGTATATCACCGCGCCCTCGGTCATAATCAGGGCGCTTTCCGACATAACCGAAAAGTCGAGAACCATTTGGTCAACCTCTGTGTCACAGTTGCCGCGGACGCACAAAATCTCATCGGCAAGCGGATTGAGCATCTTTATTACCTCTTTCGGCGCATAATCCCTCGGAAGGTCGTTGCGCGGTCCGTGATAGAGTATATCGCCGAGCAAGACAAGCCTTTCGGCGTGTTCGGCGCGGTATCTCTCAATCATCTTTTTGCAATAATACGCCGACCCGTGTATATCGGACGCAATCATCAGTTTTTTTATCGGGTTTTCGGTCGCTTTTATATTATATCGGTTCACGTTATTCTCTCCTTAAATTCATCGTCTGTGCCGTCTGTCGGAATTACAGTACCCTATGCCATTTATTCGTGCACTCGGGAGGATAATATCCGCCCCTACGGATTTTTACCCGAATTCACAAAAATTAACTTGTTCGTAAAATCGTGCCTATCGGAATATCTCACGCTTAGAGCGGCAAAGCTCGGTGATAAAGATATTGTCCAATTCCGACAGGTGATAATCGTTCCGATGCACCATAACGTCTTTGTATACCTTTGTGTTTTCCGCACATTTTACCTGCACAAGGTCATAGCGTTCAAGCAATGTCCGCGGAATCGGCGATACCCACATAAACGTCTGTGTGTTCCGCGCCATAAGCTCGAATTGGCTCGCGCGTTCGTACACAAAAATCCGCCGCCGCATATCGTCCGAAAGCTCCTCTTTTTTGACCGCCGCCATTGAGAGTGACGGCACGAACGGGTCGGCGTGGGCAATCTCGATATAGTTTTTCAAATCCGAAAACGTCACTATTTCCTTGTCAACGAGCGGACACTCCTTGTTCATCGCCAAAACATAGCTGAAATCGGTTATAAGCTCATACGACAGACCTTTTTCCTCAAACAAATTCTTATAGAATTTGTCAAAATGCTCGGCATAACGCACGATTCCGAGCTTGAACTCGTTTTCGGTTACGTTTTTTATCGTCCGCCGTGAATTTGTCTCTTTATAAAAAATCTCTGCGTCGCTCAGCTTGTTCACCGATTGTGCAAAGTTCGCAAACGCGTCCGAGATATAGCTTGACCTCGGTACGGAGATTGAAAATTTCTTTTTGTCGGTCGTACTTTTCTTGAACAAGCCCTCAACCTCATCGACCTGTTTCAAAATCGATGTTGCATATCTTAAAAACGTTTCGCCCTCGGGCGTGACAACCATACCTTTTGCGCTGCGTGAAAATATTTCGACACCGAGCGACGCTTCAAGTTCTTTTATCGCGCGGCTCAAATTCGGCTGGTTCATCAAGAGAATCTCTGCCGCCTTGTTTATCGAGCCGCACTTTGCGACCTCGACCGCATATTTCATATGTAGAATATTCATACCCTCACACCCAATCAAACATTTTTTGACAAAATTATCCGCCGCAATCCGCCCCGATATTTCTCGGCGCGATTACTTTAAGCACTCTTTGACAAATTTATTTTTTCGCATCTTTCTTCTATTATACTAAATAAATTCGTCGTTGTCAAAGATTATTTAAAAAATATTCGTTCATTTTATGTTCGGGCATTCCGTGCGAACCTCTTTTTATTATATTTCGGTCGGTTTATCCGAACCGTCCATAACCACCGTATTTGTCGAAAGCATAGGCTCGTTGAGCAAATCCGCCGATTTTAATCAAAAAATTACTTGACAAAGCGATGAATCTTGACGCTCTCGCCGAAAGGTTTCATATTTCAAAGCAATGGCTTATATCTCAGTTTAAGAAATACACAAATTCCACGCCTATGGAATATCTGTGTACAATGCGGATTCAACAGGGGAAAAACTGCTTGCGAACAGCACCTTGACCATCGGCGGGATTGCCGAACGATGCGGTTTTGAAAACATATATTATTTCAGCAACAGTTTTAAAAAGTACACAAACATTTCACACATACAGTATCGGAAAACTTTAGGTTATAGATAAGGCGCAATATACTTCCGCAAAGCCCAATAGGTTTTGCGGAATAGAGGAGCGGTAGCCGATAAAAGCGAAGCCGTATTTTTGAAAAAAATACGGCAAGCCAAAAGGCTTGCCGCGACGTGGTGGAGATGGGGGGAATTGAACCCCCGTCCGAAGAAGCGTCCCCACAGGGCACTACGAGCGTAGTTTGTGATTAATATTCCCGATTGTCACAGGTTCACAAACATCCCCGTGAAATCGGTAGCTTCATAAATTCATGGCGAAATCAAAGCTTTTTTCGCTCACGTTCACCGCGTTTGATGATACCCTAATCTGTGAGTGCGGTAGTCACAGCAGAGCAGCTGCGTTAATTAGGCAGCGTATGCTACTTGATTGTTAGCGTTTAATTTTAAAAGTTTGGGTTTGATGCGCAGAACCCTCTGCGGCTCGCTCCCTGAGTCTCCGCGACCCCGTCGAAGCCTTTACATCCCCGTATATGAGCGGCGATTAATATCGCCGCATAGATTGTTTTATTGCTCTTTAAAATCGTTTATCCAGCGAACCGACATATCAATCCAGTTCGTAACGGCAGGAACCCTCATACCTTCGGTACAGGTGATATAGTCGCTCGTTGCGAGACCGTGCTGACCGTCGGGGTAAATGTGCATTTCAAACTTGACATTATTTTCTTCAAGAGCGTTTGCAAAGCGCAGGGCGCTTACTACCGGGACAGCATTGTCGGTATATGTGTGCCATATGAACGCCTGAGGTGTTTTGTCAGACACGTGCTTTTCAAGCCATGCAAGCGGCTCAACAGAATCACGGCCGCCGATAAAGTTATTTATCGTTCCCATATGAGTGCGACCTTCTTCGCCGGTTATAACAGGATATCCGAGGATAATTCCGTTCGGTCTGTTTGAACCATCGGAGATTCCCGAATATTTGATAACATCGGGATGATTCCAATGCACGCCGAGACTTGCTACAAGATGTCCGCCGGCAGAAAATCCGGCAACAAAAATTTTGTTTTTGTCAATCTTGTGTTCGTCAGCAATTTTTCTTACATAAGAAACAGCTTTTGACAATTCGCATACGGCAGCAGGCCAACTCGAAGGAGCGATAGAATAGTCAAGCACAAAAGCGTGAAATCCCGCCGCACAGTATTTGAGCGCAATCGGCTCGGCTTCTCTCGGTGAAGTAAATTCATATCCGCCGCCGGGACATACGATTACAGCGGGACGGTTTGTGTTTCCGCTGTCAATTATGTTGCGGTTATCCAAAATGTAGGTTGTAAGCGTTGTTTGACGCGGTGACGGTTTAACGCCCATTGCCGCATAGTCAACATTTATGTTTATAACGTTGTTTATCATAATAATCTCCATTCCGCCGCCCTGCGTCGGCACAAAAAGTAAATTAAATATCTCTTATCGGCAGGGCAAGGAATGACAAGAGATTATTACGCCCATGTGCATTTCTTCGCGTATGCGAAGAAAATTTTGCACGGGCAATTAAATCCGCCGGAGGCATAACGTGAAAGGAACTTTCACGTTAAACACTTCCTTAATGATTATATAATTTGTTTTATCTGTTTATCTGTAGTTTGCTTTAAGCGCGCGGTCGATATTGCGTTTTGCATCGCGTTCGGCAGCGGTCGCACGTTTGTCATAGTTCTTTTTGCCGCGGCAAATACCGACAGCAAGCTTTACACGCTGTCCTTTGAAATAGAGCCGCAGAGGGATAATCGTACAGCCCTGTTGAGATGTAACGCCGATAAGCTTGTTTATCTCGCGCCGATGCAAGAGCAAGCGCCGCTCGCGCAGCGGTTCGTGGTTATAAAAGCTCCCGTGTTCATACGGGCTTATGTGCATACCGATGAGGATTGCTTCGCCCGTTCGGCACGAAATAAAACTGTCTTTCAGATTCACGCGCCCGAGACGAATCGATTTTACCTCTGTCCCGACAAGCTCGATGCCTGCCTCGATTTCTTCGTCCACAAAATAGTCGTGGTACGCCTTTTTGTTTTGTGCAATAAGTTTTGTGTTTGCCGCCAAGCATCTCGCCTCCTTGTCATTGGGGTAGCTTTAAAAAGTATATCTCATTAAATCTATATTATACGCTGATTTATTTAAAAAGTCAAGCAAAAAAAGTTGAATTTTGCATTTGTTTCAAAAAAGTTAAAAAATGAACATAAAAAATGACTTGCCGCAAAGACGCTGCATTTTAAAAATCAAAAAAATGTAAAAATATATTGTATTTGAGCCGTTCGTCCCAATTCCGCGGTTGACAAATCTGCCGATTTGTAGTAAAATGATACAAGAGTGTCATTTGACGCAAATGTTAAAATGCAAATGTTAAAATTTATATTGGTTTAAAGGAGACGGTACAATGTACGGAAAAAGGGGAACAGCGGTTTTTTTGACTGTACTGTCTGTTTTTGTGCTTGTGTTCGGCACATCGTGCGCGGCGAAAAAGGACGCCGATTCTGAATACGTTCTTCCGGGGAACAGACCCGATATGAAGATGTATATGAAATATGAAAAGGTTGAGCCGAACGGCGGCATAACCGAAAAGAATATTTCGTGTACGGGGGTCGGTGCAGCAGAGGCTCTTAAATTATTTGACAGTGATGCAAATACATACCCGACATCGGACACGGATATGACGGTAACCCTCGATATGGGTTGTGACATAATCTTTTCGCAGATACGGTATTACACGGCGGCTCTCGATGCGGCAAACGGAAACAATTGTTTGGGGACGAGGTTTTATGCCTCGGCGGATAACAAAAAATTCGTTGAGCTTGCGGTGATTGAGGAAAGCGAACCGCCCGAAAAGACGAAAAAAGAGATTGATTTCAGCGGTTTTGGCGTGTATCGGTATTTTAGGGTGACGATTCCGTCAAAGGCGAATTTATCCGAGATTGAGTGGCTCGGTACAGAGGGTCTTAATATTCAAAAACGTGCCGATGGTTTGAGTGATGTCAATATTTCTCTTGAGGCGTATGATATAAGACGGAATTTCGAGGCGACAATCCTTGCCGTGGCGTATAACAAAAACAATGTTATGAAAAAAATGGCGGTTTATCAGCGCGACTTTACAAAGAACGCCGTTGAAACGCTTGATATAAAAATAGCCGGTACGGCGGCGGAGGAAGGCGACAGCTATCGCGTTATTGCGCTGAATAATAACAGCGGGGGTTCGGCGATTTCGGCACCGCTCGAATATCGCATAAACAGCGCGGCAGCAAAATTCAGCGTTGCCTCGGTATTCGGCAGCAATATGATTATCCAGGCGGATAAACCCATTATAATATGGGGAAAAGCGCCAAAAATGCGTGAGGTCAAGGTACAGCTGACGAGCAAGCTCGGGAATGTTCCCGAACGGACGGCAACAGCGGACGAAAATTCGAACTGGGAGGTCAATCTCGGAACTCTGTCCGAGGGCGGCGATTACACCCTTACGGTCAGATGTGACGGCGAGGTTGTCAAGTATAAGAACATAACGGTCGGCGATGTGTGGATTTGCACAGGTCAGTCGAATATGGACTATTATATGATGAACGGTGACGACACGGCGAAGGAACTTAAAAATCCCGAAACGGTTAAAAATAAAAATATCCGAGTTATGAACCTTTGGAATATGGGAACGGGCGGTGCGGCAAGCCCGGTGGATAACCTTCCGCTGAGCGGCGTTCCGTGGCGCGAGTGTGACGCCGATACAATTGCGTACTGTTCGGCGGTCGGATATTATTTCGCAAAGGATATTCAAGCCGCATCGGACAAACCTGTCGGAATCATAAATATTGCGGTCGGTGATACCGAGATAAACCGCTGGATTTCGAAGGGAACAAAAAGCGGAACATTCACATCGACCGACGGCGACCTTTATAACAACAGGATAAATCCGCTCAGCCGTCTGGCAATAAAGGGAATAATTTTGTACCAGGGCGAGGCGGATCAATACAGAACGCATCTGACATCAGCGACATATTCCGATGCGATGTCGGGACTTATCAATTCGTACAGAGGTATCTGGGGCGCGGATTTGCCATTTTATTGGGCACAGCTTGCCAGATATAAGGTTGATGAGTCTCTAATCAGAGAGGGACAGCGCGAAACGCTTTATAAGGTATCGAACAAAAAGAATATCGGAATGATAAGTCTTTTGGATATTTACGGTCGGTACGAGGGCGGCACGGGCAGCTGTCGCGAAGATATTCATCCGTGGGATAAAAAGACGGTCGGCGAAAGGTTTGCGCGTCTTGCAAAGCGTGACTGTTACGGCGGCAAAGATGCGGCAACAGGACCGATGTTCAAGTCGGCGGCGGTTGTCGGAAACACAATTGTCGCAACCTTTGAATCGAGCGGAAACCTTTCGGTAATGGATAAGAACAGATACGCCGACAGGGTGACGGACGAAAAAATAAGGACGGAAAAACTCGATACGACCAAGCTTTATGAGTTTGAAATAGCGGCTGCGGACGGAGTGTTCAAAGCGGCGGATGCGAAGATTGACAAGAATACGGTTATTCTGTCGAATCCCGAGATAAAGACACCGATGTATGTCAGATACGCATGGGGTGCGTATCCCGAAATGCCGAATCTCACCGATGATTCGGGACTCCCGGCGGCAACCTTTACAACCTTGACGGAAAAACAGACCGCCGCACAAACCAATTCAAAAGTCGGTAATGCTCAAAGATGATGCGGAACGGTTGCTGAATAAAACGGTGCGCAAAACCGAAATACAAACTTTACAGATAAGATGTGACGCAAAAAAACAGAGATAATCTCGGGCGATAACGCCTTTGATTATCTCTGTTTTTGAATTTATAATATGTTTGATTATTCGCTGTCCGAATCCGAATCTGACTCGGAATTCGTGAAATTCGGGACAAGTTCGCGAATGTCATTTAAAACATATTCGGCGTGATTTTGCGTGAAGTATGATAACATTCCGTCACCCTCGACACCCGTTAAAACGCCGAGAAAGTCAAAACCGCCGCTTTTCGCCGACATCAAATCAGACGGGGCATCGCCGACGATCAGTGTACCCTTTAATTTTGATTTATCAAAATTACCGTTATGCAGGTCGGCATCCGAGTATTCTTTGCCGAGCGCCGCTTTTAAAAATACGAACGGGTCGGGCTTTGCAAGAGGAAGTTCGGGCTTGAGAGCTTGCTCTGCCTCGCATACCTCATCAAAAGACGCGAATAAATCGAGGTCAAAACAATCGATAATTCCGTGCATTTTAAGAGGATTGATTATCTCATCTCTCGGGCGGCCGCTTCCGATGCCGAGAACGATGTTTTGACTTTTCAAATATTCCAAAGTCGATTTTACTTCGTCATCGTCAAATAAAAGTTCGTCATTGACCTTTATACCCTCAAATTCAGCACAGCCGTCATACCAAAGGTCAAATACTTCCAAAAGCTCTTGCCAAAGACCGTCATTGCCACGCATAAAGTGCTTTTCTTCATAATTCGGCATTGCGTGGGATGCAAGACTGCCGAGCGTAAAGTACACATCGGGGGCTTTTTGTTCGATGTTTTCGATAAACATACAAACGCTTTGAAAATGCGCCGCATCCAATGATTCAAGCTCGGGGTTCAAGTATTTTGAGATACAAAATACTGTGTATAACAAGTCCCAGTTAGTGTTGATGCCAAGGCGTTTGACCGCCTTGACGGTTCTGCCGCCGCACATAATTGTTGTATAAATATGTTGATATTGCCTGCGGCAATACTCGCGGTCAATGCCGCCGATACCGTAATGTTCGGAATCGAACAATAAATCGTATGCGCCGAGAGCCGCCGCCTGCCAATAGGCAAGCTCGGAGGTTATTACCCCGTCCAGGTCAAATATTATTTTGTTATAGTTATTCAGATTTAATTTCATATATAACCTCACCGGCAACCCCGGATGTCTTTCCGATTCTGTTTTTATCAAAGGCGAGAGCACCACCGAGAGCTATTCCGAAAGCACGATAGACCGCCTCCCAGATGTGGTGTCCGTTTGCGCCCTTTTGTATGTCGATGTGCAAGGTGCATCTTGCACCCTGAACAAATCCGTCAAGAAATGTGATAAGCTCTTCCGACGGCATACCCTCAACATTTTCGGCGTATTCAATCGCCGAGCTGAAATCGAGATATGAGCGATCCTCAAACGAAATTACCGCGTCCGCCTTTGCTTCATCGATAATTCCCGTTGCAAAGCCATAACCCGAGGTGCGGTTGACTCTGACGAATTCACCGACAGCCTTTCCGAGGGTCATTGACGCGTCCTCACATACGAGATGAATAAGCTGAAAGTCTGGCATATCGAGACTGATGTCAATATTCAGCCCCGCACGCCATGCGATATGCTCAATCATATGATTCAAAAATGCAATCGGTGTGGCAATATGCTTACGATAATCCGCTTTGAGCTCACCCTTTTCTATCGTGACCGATACGCTGCTTTCGGATGTCTTGCGTATTGCGGTCACTTTGCGCTTTAAATAATTATCCATTATTTTCTCTCCTTTACGGCGAGACCGTGAGTGTCAAAGCCCTCAACGCACGCAATTTTATAAGCATAATTTCTGACTTTTTCGAATCCGTCACGGCTTGCGTATCCGACAGACGAACGCTTTAAAAAGTCCATAACCGAAACGCTCGAATATGTCTTTGCCGATTGTCCGGTCGGGAGGATTGCGTTCGGACCGAGAACAAAGTTACAGAGTGTAACCGGGGTATAGTCACCGAGCAGTATCTCGCCGGCGTTCTTGATTTTGGGAAGAACCTCGAACGGCTTTTCGGTCATAACCTCCATATGTTCGGGCGCGTATTCGTTGACGAAAGCGATACTCTCGTCAAGGTTTTCGGTGATTATCGCACCGCCGTATGTAGAAAAGCCTTTCGTTACAAAATCGCGGCGCTTGTCCGAAATTTTTTCGAGCTGGCGTTCAACAATCGGAACGACCTTTTCAACCAATTCGGCAGAGTTCGTAACGAGCAGAGCTGCCGAGTCGGGGCCGTGTTCCGCCTCTATCATAAGGTCAAGAGCGACCTTTTCGGGGTCGGCGTTTTCGTCCGCAAGAATGATACATTCGCTCGGACCTGCCGGAAGGCCTGCGTCTATGTAATTGGCAAGAACGCGCTTTGCCGCGGTTGCGTAAGAGTTGCCCGGACCGATTATCTTGTGGCATTTTGGAATTGTTTCCGTTCCGTATGCAACGGCTGAAACAGCCTGAATGCCGCCGACCTTGTATATCTCGGTAATACCGATGATTTTGGCGGCGGCAAGAATCGCGTCATCAACATTGCCCTGTTCGTTCGGCGGCGTTACAACAACGATTTTTTCCACCCCGGCAACAACGGCGGGGATGCCAAGCATAAGCATTACGGACGGAAAGCTGCCCTTTCCTCTCGGAACGTACAGACAAACATCGACTATCGGCGTGGTCTTTTCGCCTACAAGCAAGCCCTTGTCCACCTCGGTGAACCACATTTCCTCGGGCATCTGTTTTTTATGGAAGTCGCGGATATTGCGTGCCGCATATTCGATTGCCTCACGCGTTTCGGCGTCCAGACGCTTGTAGCCGTCCTCGATTTCCTCGGGTTTAACCTTCATCCTGTCGGCGGTGAGGTCAACGCGGTCGAATTTCGAAGTGTATTCCAAAACCGCCTTGTCACCCCTTGCGCGAATGTCATCCGAAACCTCTTTTGCGAGCTGCATCTGTTCGCTGATGTCCGTTTCGGCACGCTTTAGTATATACGCCTTTTTCTCGGCCGTCATTTCGTTAAGCTTGTAAATGTTCATATTTAATCTTCCTTTCCGATGAGGTATTTGCTTTATATTAAAGATATGTATATTATACTCCAATAACCGCCCGTCCGCAAGAGCCGAACGGCGATAAAAACAAATTTCTGCATATTTTACAAATATTTGTTCGGTCGGATATTCGTTTGTGACATAATTTCGTAAACCCTGTCGAATCCGAGCTGTGATTTCCATAATTTCATTGCGGATTTGTCTTTTAAGATTGCCGATGCGTTCTTGGCAAGCGTGATTTCAGATGTTTTTTTAGCCGCTGATATGATTTGCCGTCCGATATAGTTAAAATCGAGGATTTTAACATACGGCGGTTCGGCGGCGGACTTTGACAAACCGAGATATGCACAAAGCAGGGCGCGCCGAATACGGCTGTACGCATATCGCTTTGACTTGACCGCGGCGCAAAGACCTGCGAATGTTTCGGCATACATAACCTCGTGTTTTATCTTGTTTTCAAGACCCTCGGAAATATCGGGTGCGGCGGCGAGCCGCTCTTTCGGCATAAGACACAGAGAACCGAGTATTGCTGCATCGGCGGTTGTGGGGTCAAAGGCTTTTGCCGTGCGATATATATTGGCTGCCGGGGAAGGAACAAGCGGTGAAATATTATCTCTGTCTTGAAGCATTTTACGTAATTTTGTTGCCGAGGCGGTTATGCCGCTGATTTCGTCACTGTCGTGCATTGCGCCGACGCGCTTTATCAGTACGGGTTCTATTGATGAATTGCGGCGTATCAGAGCCTTTAGATATTCTATTGCCAAAAGGTTATTAGGCTTGCTCAAAGGTTCGGTAATACCAAAACCGAGGATATTTGCCGCTGCCGCGGCGCGTGCGGCGGCGAACGGCGCACCCGATTTTAATTCATCCGCAAGCGCGGACTTGAACCGCGGCGGTTCGGCGGCGAAAAATTCGGCGATTTCTTTTAATTTCGATAGATCGGGTTCTTCCGCACCAAACACAAGATAATCGACACAGCCGAGCGAGTCGAGTATATACACGGCGCGATCGGCGTAAATCTCGGCAGAGCGCAGAACGCAATCTGTTGGATTTTCCAAAACAAGGTCGATTCCGCAAGAAATTGCGGCGGCGGCGCGGACGCTTTTGTCAAAGACGGCGAATTCGCCGCGCTGGACAAAGTTACCGCTCATAAGTCCGATAAAACCGTCACAGCCAAGCTCTGTGCGCGCGGTATCGATTTGGTGTTTGTGGCCGTTGTGAAAGGGGTTATATTCGCATATTACGGCGGCAATTCGCATATTAAGTCCTCCGATTATAACGTTGTCGCAGATGTCCCCCGCCTCATAGGCGGCGGATTCCATTCCGAAATTTCAGTGGGAGTCATAATCTCCCACTGAAATCCTGAGGAGCCAATGCCCCCTGCGACTATTGCAATCTGTCGCAAGCTCTGCTCTTTGCAAGCAAAGCAGGAGCATTGCTCCGATTATAATTTTTATATTAAATATATCACATAAATCAAAAATGTCAAGCGAAAAATATATTTCGGATGCGTTTTTCGGCTGCGGCGAACGGTTTTACGGCGATTTGCGCAAAAAGTTGCACAAATATATATTTTTTTACAAATTCCTCTTGTATATTGAATTTTTTTGTATTATAATAGAGAACAGATGGTTTTAACCAATTAATAAAATTTTACAGTTATATTTGTTTAAATTAGCATGGAGGCACGTTAAATGAGTAAGTTTTTGGAAACAATTAAAGAAAGAGCCAAGTCTGATAAAAAGACTATCGTTCTTCCCGAATCGATGGACAAGAGAACCTTCGAAGCGGCGGAAAAGATTTTAAAAGAGGGAATCGCGAATCTGATTATATTGGGTACGCCCGAGGAAATCGCAGAATACGGAAAGGAATATGATATTTCGGGCGCAACCGTTATTGACCCCCATACATACGAAAAAACAGAGGAATATCTCAATTTGTTTGTTGAATTGAGAAAGAAAAAAGGTTTGACATATGAACAGGCAAAAGAAACCGCTCTCGGCGACTATATGTATTATGCATGTCTTATGGTTAAAGCCGGAGATGCGGACGGCGTTGTTTCGGGTGCTTGTCACTCAACGGCGAATACACTGCGCCCGAGCCTTCAGATTATAAAGACAAGACCGGGTGTAAAGCTTGTGTCGGCATTCTTTTTGGTTGTTGTTCCGAATTGCGAATACGGGTCTGACGGAACATTCATATTTGCGGACAGCGGTCTCGAACAGAACCCCGACCCCGAAAGACTTGCGGCAATCGCCGCATCATCGGCTGAATCGTTTGAACTTTTGGTGCAAGAAAAGGCTCTCGTTGCCATGCTTTCGCATTCTACAAAAGGTAGTGCAAAGCACGCCGATGTAACCAAAGTTGTTGAGGCAACCGAAATTTGTAAGAGCGAATATCCCGATGTTACGGTTGACGGCGAGTTACAGTTAGATGCCGCAATCGTTCCCGAGGTTGCCGCATCAAAAGCACCGGGAAGCTCTGTTGCCGGCCGTGCAAACGTTCTCGTGTTCCCCGACCTTGACGCAGGAAATATCGGTTATAAGCTGGTTCAAAGACTTGCAAAAGCAGAGGCATACGGACCTGTTACCCAGGGTATAGCGATGCCGATAAATGACCTGTCGAGAGGATGCAGCGCGGACGATATTGTCGGGGTTGTTGCCATTACCTGTGTACAGGCTCAATAATTTATGTGGATTTGGCATACCGAATGTGGACTCGGTATAGAATAAATAAAGATTTTAAATTGAAAGGTGAATTTTAAATATGAAAGTTCTTGTAATTAACGCAGGGAGCTCATCCCTCAAATATCAGCTTATCGATATGGATACCGAGGCTGTTATGGCAAAGGGTTTGTGCGAGAGAATCGGTATTGACGGCTCAAAACTCAATCACACCCCGAACGGAAAAGATAAGGTTGTAATAGAAAAAAATATGAAAGACCATTCCGATGCAATCGCGATGGTTCTTGACGCTTTGACAGACAAAGACCACGGCGTTATCGCGGATATGAGCGAGATTACCGCGGTGGGTCATCGTGTCGTACACGGCGGCGAGCTTTTCAGCAAGTCGGTTGTTATCGATGATAAGGTAAAGGACGCAATAAAAGAATGTACGCCGCTGGCACCTTTGCACAACCCGGCGAACCTTATAGGTATCGAGGCTTGTGAAAAAGCAATGCCGGGCGTTCCCCAAGTCGGCGTGTTTGACACTGCTTTTCATCAGACAATGCCCAAAGAGGCGTATATGTACGGACTTCCGTATGAGCTTTACACCGATTATAAAGTAAGACGTTACGGTTTTCACGGAACATCTCACAAATATGTTACCGCGCGCGTTGCCGAAATCCTCGGCAAAAAGCCTGAAGATTTAAAGATAATCACTTGTCACCTCGGAAACGGTTCGAGCCTGACGGCGGTTCGGAACGGAAAGTCTGTTGCGACATCCATGGGATTCACTCCGCTTGCGGGAACGGTTATGGGTACACGCTGCGGAAGCATTGACCCTGCAATCGTTAAGTTTATTGCCGATACAAAGGGAATGTCACTTGCAGAGGTTGATAACCTGCTCAATAAAGAGTCGGGCGTTTACGGAATCTCGGGCGTAAGTTCAGACTTCCGTGATTTGGACGCGGCGGCGAGCGAGGGTAACGAGCGCGCAAAGCTTGCTCTTGATATGTTTGTATACAGCGTTCGCAAGTATATAGGTCAGTATATCGTTCAGATGGGCGGCGTTGACGTTATCGTGTTCACCGCAGGTGTCGGCGAGAATGACGGAAAGATGCGCGAGGCTATCACAAACAACCTTGAGTTCCTCGGAATCTCGCTTGACAAAGAGAAGAACGCAAAGATAAGAGGAAAAGAAGAAATCGTAAGTACCCCCGACAGCAAGGTTAAGGTTGTCGTTGTTCCCACGAACGAGGAACTTATGATTGCACGCGATACAAAGGAATTACTTGCATAAGAGGATATAAATATCGACGGTAATAAAGAGCATAACAGCGCATTTTGCGCTGTTATGTGCATATTTCGGGATTTTGAGAGAGGAAGTGGCACTAATGAAAGATACAGAAAAATTTGAAAAGCCCGACAAGGGCGGAAAATCTTTCGGAACACGCGGCGGAGCGGCTTTTGAATACGAAAAAATGACGGATGAAGAAGTGGTGGAGCTTTCAGCCGCAGGCGACAGACGTGCCACGGAGTATATTTTGGCAAAGTACAAAAACCTTGTCAAAAGCCGCGCAAAGGCATATTTTATCGCCGGTGCGGACAGAGATGACATTGTTCAAGAGGGAATGATAGGTCTGTTTAAGGCAATACGTGATTTTGACATAACAAAACAGCCGACATTTCGCGGTTTTGCCGAAATGTGCGTAAAGCGCCAGATTATAACGGCGATAAAAGCGGCGTCACGGCAAAAGCATATTCCGCTTAATTCGTATGTTTCGCTCAGCGAACCTCTGTATGACGATAACGAGGATAAAACGCTTGTTGATATGCTTGCGGCGAGAAAGACGATTGACCCCGAAGAAATGTTTTTGCGCAGAGAAAAGAACGAAATGCTAAACGCGGAGATAGAGAGCAAGCTCAGCGATTTGGAAAAAACGGTGCTGTCGCTCTATCTCGGCGGTATGAATTATCACGAGATTGCGGCGGAGCTTAGCCGAACGCCCAAATCGATAGACAACGCCCTGCAGCGTATTAAGAATAAGCTGTATAAGGGCAAAAAATAGATTTTGCAAGCGTTATGCTTGACCAATGCCGAGAGAATTTTGCGAACATAACAGACGAGCCGCGCGGATAATTGCAATCCGTTAAATCAAAATAATTTTATTGAATTAATTGCCCGATGCCCATACGATTGCCAAGCCCAACCGCAATGTAAAAATTATTTTGATTTTGATTGCGTACAAGCAACAGGGTTCCCGAAAAATGAGGGTTTTACCCGAAATTTTTTGGGAAGAGGAAACGCCGCAAAAAAGGCGATGAATTTTATCGTGATAAAATTCGAGCAAATAAAGCGAGCGATGACGACGTCGAGGACGCCGTCCCCTACAGGATTGTGACACACGCACAAACGGCACAGATTATATGGAGAAATTTTATGAATTTGTTTTTTGAACAACGTAATGTAAGAACAACCGCCCTGCGTGGCGACCTTGAATGGGCTACGCACCTGCATACCGAAATTGAAATGGTATGTATGCGCCGCGGAAAG
The DNA here is from genome assembly GCA_900545865.1 of uncultured Eubacteriales bacterium. Taxonomy (GTDB): domain Bacteria; phylum Bacillota; class Clostridia; order Monoglobales; family Monoglobaceae; genus UMGS1820. The sequence goes on along the minus strand of URAN01000005.1, from coordinate 37,688 downwards.
TGTGACGCGTATATAGACGGAAGCTGTTATGAATTATCCGAAGGCGACTGTCTTATAATCTTTCCGAACAGGATTCATGATTACAGAAACGGACGAGATGATTTGGCGGATGTTTTGATTGTAAGTCCCGGTGCGGTCAGTGAGTACAACGGAATTTTCTCGAAAAAACTTCCGATTTGTCCGCATATTCCGAATGTGTCGCCGCAGATACGGCGGCTTTTTTCCGATGCGTATGAGTTCGAGGGCAAGTATGTCGATTCGGTTCGCCGAGGGTATTGCACAGCAATTATAGGTCGGCTGTTCGAACAAATGGAGTTTCGCGAAATGGGCAGCAGTGACGCAAAGACTGTTCAGAACATCCTTGATTATTGCGCCGAGCATTATCGAGAGGCGGTGACGGTCAGCACCGTATCCGCGGCATTGAATTTGAGCGAATCATATGTTTCGCATATTTTCAGCGACCGCCTTTTGATGAGTTTCAGGAGCTATATCAATTCGATGCGTATTCACGAGGCAATGCGGCTTATCGAAGAAGGAAAGATGAGTTATACCGAAATTGCCTATGAAACGGGATTCGGTACGATACGCACATTTAACCGTGCCTTTTCGGCACACGCAGGATGTACGCCGAGCGAATATAAAATAAAAGAAAGTTTAAAATAACAAATACCTATGAAAACGGCGCAGCGGTCATAAAAACGCCGATTTCTTGTCAAGCCTTTTACAGATAACTTTAATTATCCCAAATCCGACATATTTGTCGCTGATGAAACATACATAAAAGTTAAAGGTATTAAAGGTTATCTCCGGCTCATTATGGACGCTGTTTCCCGCTCAATCATCGGTTACAGAGTTTCCGATAACCGCGGTGTCGGAGCTTGTATTTTAGCTATGCGTATGGCTTTTAAGAATATTGTGAAGCTCCCAAAAACATTTAAGTTTATCGCTGGCGAATACCCGGCTTATCCGTTAGCTGCACAGCAGTTTGCCTTATGTTTGAAAGTGGCGATACTATGCCGGGCAAATGGCAGATGCTTATTTATCTCGGTCAGAAAACTGTTGCACATAATTTTTTACCTTAGCAAACAAACGGGGTCAAAGCCCCAAGTCGGCATTGACCCCGTTTTTAAAATGGAACGAAAACTTTATGCGGCGTTTAACATCTTTTCTATAAATATTCCGTAACCCCGAACGGGATTATTAATAAATACGTGTGTTATTGCACCGACAAGTTTTCCGTTTTGAATTATCGGGCTTCCGCTCAGGAGTGTTGTCAATATGGGACAACAAATTTTTGTAAATTTTATTCAGAATTTTATTGATTTACAACCTTGTTTTGGTGAAATTGTATGATGCGGTCTATTTCATCAATATAATTCCACTCTATGTTAATAACATTGTCAGGATAAACAGTTATCTTTTTAATAAGCTCTTTGGTCAGCTCCGGTGTTAACTCGGAAATTTCATTATATCCGGTCATCTGTTTTGCTGCCTCGGAAACTTCTGAATTTTCCAAAATATATTTTTCATTTTGGGCAAGTCGTTGCTTTATTACAGAAGCTTTCATTTTTAACTCAGTTTCTGCAGATGCCCCATCGGCTTTTTTCTTGAGGTAGTCCTCTTTGGAAAGATTCCCGGTTGCATATTCTTCATAAAGATTCATTTTTGATGACATGATTTTTTCCAGTTGTCGTTTAATTTTTCTATACTCAGATTGCAATAATTCCTGCTTTGTTTTAAAAGCCTCTGTGTTTTTTGACAATTCTTTCAAATGTGTATCAACAAGTCTGCATTGGGTAACGATAGCCCTTAGAACCACATCATAGAGTGCACTGTTATCTATCCGAATATCAGCACAGCCTATCTCGCTATAATATCTTGCGGACGAACATAACCAGTTTTTATTTTTTTCTTTCCCTTTTTGAAGTTTGTTTCCGCAGCAACTGCAAACAAGAAGCGAGGTAAATGGGTTGTTTATTCTTTTACCTTTTGATTTTTTACGTGAATGTATTGCGGTTTTTGCCTGATAAAACAATTCTCTTGAAATAATCGCCTCATGTGTATTTGGAATCACAAGGCGTTCTTCTTCCGGAATCATCTTTACGTTATTGCTGCCCACACGAACAACATGCGATTTGAAAGGTTCGGTATCGCCGGTGTAAATTCTGTTCGCTAAAATATTCCTCACGGACTCAAAATTCCAAAAGGTGCGTATACGATAATTTTTGCTACGGTATTTTGACAGGTGCATAGATGGAGTTGGGATATGCTTTTCATTCATTAAACGCGCAATACTTGTGATTGTCATACCGTTTGAAGCATAGGTGAAAATATCTTTAACCACACACTCGACTTCATCATCAACAACAATCGTATTTTTTCTTTCCCCTTTTTTATACCCATACGGGGCATTTCCGTAAACAAATTCTCCATTCAGCTTTTTCAGATCCACAGCACTTTTTATTTTTTTGGATATATCCTTACTGTACATGGTATTTATCAAGTTCTGAATGGTTATATCCCAGCCACCGGTGGTTTCTCCCAGTTTATAGCTGTCAAAATTTTCATTGATTGAAATGAATCTGACATCATATGCCGGGAAGATGAATTCGAGAAAATGTCCTGCTTCCAAATAATCTCTTGAAAATCTCGACAGATCTCTTACAATAATGGTTCTTACACGACCCGATTCAACCTCTCGGATTAACTTTTGCATCGACGGACGATTCATATTTGTGCCTGTAAAACCGTCATCAACCAATTCAACAAAATCATCTGCGTTACCGATATTTTTATTTATAAACTGTCTGATGCACATTCTTTGAGAAGATATGCTGCAGCTTTCTTTAATAGAGCCGTTTTCTGTGTCTCCATCTTCCAAGGACAGTCTGAGGTAATAATAATCAAGCTGATTGCTCTGCATGACATTTCACCTCGAATCTCTTTATTTGGTTCATAACGTTTATATACGGATCGGAATAAGCAAGAATGATTTTAACATGCGTTCGGTCATAAATCAAAATCTTTTCGACCAAAACATCCAGCGTGGCACGATCTATAACAGGCAGCTTTTGAAATTCTTCCATAGCATTCAGCCATCTGTTTGCATCATTTACAATTGTGTCAATGCTGTCTAAATCCTTTTGTAATTTAATAATCTCGTCCGATAGTTTCCTGTGTTCTTCTTCAAATCTTGAGTGCATATAGTCATAATCACTGCGATCAACAATCCTATTTGTCAAATCCACAAGTAATTGTTCCATCTTGAGTTCAAGATTTCGCTTTTTGTTCATAACACTTTTCATATGTTGATTAACGCCGGAAGAGAATTGCATAACGCCCGGCATAGAGTGAAAATCATCAACAAGCTTTCTAACATCAACCAAAATTTTAACTTGCTGATTCAATGCATTTTCAATGGCTTGCATAATTGTTTCCTGTCGGATATAATGACTTTTGCACTCTTTATGCCTTGAATAACGATATCCGCTGCAATCGAAAAATATTCTGCTCGGTGTCTTGGCATTCGGCCTTGCACATCCTTTCCCCGACGACATTATTTTACCACAATCTGCACAGTATAATTTGTCGTAAAAAAGGGAACGATAATCATATTCCGGATCAGCTCTTTTTTCAAAAGAATTACGCTTGTCCTGTTCTTTTTGGTTTACTTTTTGAACCTCATCAAAAAGTTCCTGCGAAATAATGGCAGGATGCATATTCTCTAAAATCTGCCATTCTTCCTTTGAACGCCTGGTTTTAGGCATTAAAATCTTATCTCTTTTTACTTTTCCGTGAATTCGATGTCCCAAATAAACAGGATCGGATGTTATTTTTCGTATTGTTCCGCGAATCCACCCGGCGGTTTCAAACCGTTTATCATGACTTTGACCTCTCAAATACTTTAATCGTCCGGGAGAATTTACATCTCTGTCATTTAACGAATTTGCAATACAGCTAAAAGTTTTTCCGGCCGCACGCATTTCAAATATTTCTTTCACGACAGGAGCAACCTCTTTATCAATATCGAAAGTATTTGCTTCTGCATTTCGGATATAACCATAGGGAATGCTGCCTGAAGACGGCAGAAAAGTTCCATCATTCATTTTAGCGGTTATACTCGACCGTATTTTCTTGGACGTATCTCTTGAATAGCAGTCATTCATAATCATTTTCAGCGGCATTAACAAAGCTGCACTGTCTGCGTTTTCAACAGCACTGTCATATTCATCATTGACACATATAAAACGAATTCCCAGTTCCGGGAAAATTCTTTCAACATACTCACTGGTTGTAATATAGAAACGACCGAGTCGTGAGACATCTTTTACAATAACGCAGTTTATTCTTCCGGACAGGATATCTTCTTTCATACGCTTAAACTCCGGTCTGTTATAATTCATACCGGAAAAGCCGTTATCAATATAGCTGTCAACTAATTTTACATCTTGATGTGTATTCAAAAAATTATCAATTATTTTTCCTTGATTGCCGATTGAGTTCAGAACGGGATCATCTCGATCTTCATCCGAAAGTCTTAGATATTGCCCGGCAAGAAACTGTGGAGCCGCGGTAATAGTTATCTCATCGGAAAACAAAGCGTTTGCTCTGCTTTTTCGTGCCATTTTATACAACCTCCTTTGAAGAATTTTCAATAACTTGTCGGCAGTATTCAAATTCGTTGCGGTAATTAAATTCAATTCTGATATGCTTCTGCTCATACACAAAAACTTTATCTATGAGCGTAAACACGACCTCTCTTGAAAGTTCTGACAGATTTTTGAACTTCATAAATTGCTGCATCCAGCTATTATCCTGCGAGCCTTCTTCAATTAATCTGCTGCGTTCTGTTTCATAACCGTCTGTAACTTTTTGTGCCTCTGCAATCCTCGCTGTATATTTGCTACGCATTTTATCATATTCTTCGCGGGAAATCAAATCATCATTAAGCGCCTCATAAAGTTTCATACGAAATTCTTTAGAGTCATCAATTTCCTTGTTCTTTTGGGTAATCATTAAGTCCAGCCGTTTAATTTTCGCTTCAATTAAACTGTTGTTCCCGATTTCCTTTACGAACTTATCTAATTCAATAACCGCATCTATTTGTTTTGCAATGGCATGCAAAACGGTTTGTTCAAGTTTTCCCTGTTCAAAGCTATGACTGCTGCAACCTTTTCCGCTTTTATTTTTGGAACATACATAATAAAAGAATTTCTTATTTCCGCGAGAAACGCTTCGCCGACACATAGGACTTTTACAATCGGGACAAAACAGCACGCCCGATAACGGAAATACCGTATCTTGCTCCGGCGACTTTCGCGTATCTCGTTCCAGCATTTTTTGTACACCGAAAAATGTCAGCGGATCAATAATCGGATCATGATTGCCTTCAACGACAACCCAATCCTCTTCCTTACGCATTCTCATTTTTTTGATTTTATAATTCGGTGTGCCGCGTTTGCCTTGTATCAGCGTCCCGATATACACTTGATTAGTCAGAATGTTCCGAATTGTAACAGCGCTCCATTTACCCTGTTGCGAAGACTGAAATCCGGACTTGTATTTAAGTCCCAAATTCTTTTTATATTCGGCAGGTGATAAAATTTGCTCTGCGTTCAGATAATCTGCTATAGCTTGTTGGCTGTACCCTTTAACTTTTAACGAAAAAATGCCTCTGACAACTTCGGCTGAATAATCATCAATAATAAGCTTATGCTTATCATCGGGAGATTTTAAATAGCCATAGCTGGCAAAAGCACTCAGAAATTCACCATTACTGCGCTGTATTTTAAATTGTCTGCGCAGTTTTTTTGATAATTCACGGCAATATGATTCATTAAAAATGTTTTTTACCGGAATAATGATATCGTCACCGTTTTTGGGGTTTTCACTGTCAACATCGTCGTTTATGGAAATAAATCGTACACCGAAAGAAGGGAATATCATTTCAAGATATTTTCCTGTTTCAATATACTCTCTGCCAAGACGCGATAAGTCTTTGACTATAACGCAGTTGACACGACCTTCTTTAATGGCATCCAAAACTTTGTGGAATCCGGGACGGTCATAATTTGTTCCCGTATATCCGTCATCAAAAGCTTCGTCGACAACAGTTATTTCAGGATAATTTTTAAGATAGTTATATATCAGTTTTCTTTGGTTAGAGATACTGTCGCTTTCATATTCTCCTCTAACCGTTTTTGACATTCGCAATTTATCTTCTTTCGATAAGCGCAGATATAAAATTGCAAAATATTCTGTCAAAGTTGTTTTTTCATTTACTATAGACATAATAAAACAAACCTCCTTTTATTTCAAGGAAATTTGTTTTCGGTGTCTACCGCTATGACGCATTTTGTCATTTCATTAACCGCACTTATTATATCACTTTTTACGCAAAATGTCAATGCCGGCGCAGCCTTTTGCAAACATTACCGATTAAATCAAATTTCCCCTGTTTCCTATACTGCTGACATATGCAAGAAGTCGATCTTGCAGAGAAACCTGCGTATCTGTGTACCCGATTTCAACTACAATGCCGTTATCCAAATAACAGTACGGATTGCCGATTTGTTCGACATATTTCTTGATTCGCTCTTTGCAAGGAATTGAGGTATCAATCTCAATATCTTTAATATCCTTCAATTTTGAGCGATCAATATAATCCTTGCCTAAAATGGGATTATTGGTATTGCTCATTATTGTTTCACCTTCCTTGTACCATATCTAATTGTTTCCTTTTTGTGCAGTGTTTATGCAAAAATTCCTTCCCCGACGCTCGTAGCTTGCGAGTCCATAGAAATTTCATCTCTCTGCCTTCACTGTGGCCGAGCTGCGTTTTACAGAAGTATCATTATACCTCCTGTTGCGTCATGGCGAAATACGGTTGCAACCCGTATATTATTACTCTTGGTTCTGCTTGCCGGGCAAACGGATAGCCGCTATCAACAGAAGAATGTATCGGTTCGGACAATATTCTGTTTTCAAAGATCAGGAGATGTCTTCACCTATAAGAACAACGGCTTTTTATATAATCTAATCGGTATTAGAAAAAATTTTTCAAAAGTTTGAGCAGCCCTCTTACGAGAGCTGCTCTGCGTTAAATGGAGAACTTACCAATGTTTAAAGCTATATGCATCAGAATATACTGTCTCAGATCCTCATCAAGCTTTCCGTCAATGACAGAATACCGGTTGATAAGCGGAGAATAGTGTTCCAGTATTATTTCAAGCGCATAATGTTCTCCGGCAACTGCTGCCGTCAGTATGTTTTTAAATTCGATATTGGTCATGACTGCTCACCGTCCTTATCAAGCTCATTCCTCAAAGCTTTCAATGCCTTATATCTCTGGTTATAGACATATTGCGGTGAACAGTTTAGATTTTTTGATATTTCATCCGGACCTATGTTTTCTACAAATAACATAGTCAGGATGCGTTTACGCATAAGCGGCAGCTTTGAAAAAGCCTCTGCAAGTCTTTCTTCCTCAAACTCAAATTCTGATTTCGTATATGCATCGGCGGCTAAATTCTGTGCCGGTAATGCTGATTCCGGTATTTCTTCCAGATATAGAGTAGGAGGTTGCCTTTTGAGTCTTTTTATGTAATTGATTTTTGCGTTTCTGACAACCTTTTCAAGCCAAACCGTAAATCTGCCTTTCAGTTCATCGTGATTTTTGTATTCCTCTGTATGGTGCATTGCTATACCTCCGTTTGGCATACCACCATAGCAGGGATACAACATACCACGATGGTATGCTGTGATTTTTAATTTCATAAGTACCGCTTGTAATCACAGGGATCAGAACATCGGAATCACCCCCTTTGCAATAAAATAAAAAACGACCATATTGCGTATGAACGCAACATAGTCGCAAAAGGCAATAAAAAGCCAAGGTAACATATGTAAGGCCTTTATATAATAACAAGCATAATGTTATTTTTCTGTTAGCAACATCTCCTCAACATATTTAATTTCCCTCATCTTTTTTTGCTGTGTATAATATAATCCACTGATTCAACAATATTCTTAATACTTTCACACACAACAATCCGTTCCTTGACAGGGAAAGTATTTATAATATCTGCAACCTCGTTCAGATACACTTTTTCCGGGTACAAATAATTTTCAACCATCAACTGATCTATCGTAACACCCAATGAATTTGCAATTTTAACTGCAATATCCAAACTCGGCTTATTATTTCCGTTTTCTATATGCCCGATATGACCTATACTGCATTCGCACATTTCGGCAAGGCTTTCTTGAGTCATATTTGCAAGCTTTCTATACCTTCTAACATTTTCACCAAAAACTACATAATCCATTTTGTTCATCTCCTCATAATATATTTTACTATAACAGACCGTAATTTTGAAGAAAGTATAAAGCGGATTTATGCTCTGTCAGTAGAATTTAAGCTATATTTAACATATAAAATGCTTGAAAAGACAGATAAGTCTACTGTCAATGCAGTAGACTTATCTGTTAAGCGTTAAAACAAATTTATATTTTCAAGCATTCTTGCAACATCTTCCTCTAAACTTTCCTTGTCTATTTTCTCAATCTCCATCCCGATTTCATTAGAAACCTGCACAGAAGACAGCTTTTCATCTATTAACTTGCGAATAAATTCTTCAACCTTTTCCCAATCATATTTTCGTTAAAATACATATAAAAAAGAGGCGAGCATATCACCCACCTCTTAAAAGCAAACTTAGGATATCAATCCATTGACAGTAATTTACTCTTTGTTGTATTTTTCTTTCATAAGTTCCTTATCATCATAGTCGTTGGCAAGAACGCCTGTAACCGAATCCGAAATACTGCCGCACGAAGAAAGAAGTATAGGAATTGATTTTTCGGAAACAATGATAATTTTCTCACCGCATTGAACCATATGAAAAAACTTATCAAAATCCGATTTCAGTTCTTCAACCGTAATTTTTATCATAATCATCACCTACCGTAATTATACACCAACCTCGGGATAAATGCAACTTTTACTCGGATTTATTAAAACGCATAAGAAAAGCGTGCATATAATCATCAAGCCCCTTGTATTCGGGATTCCATAGATATGTTCCGAATGGAATACCGATTTCACCAAGAAGTGATGATAAATCTGCGAAGGCTTTTTGAACATTCGGATTTGTAAGATAATCCATATCAAAAGCAGTCATAAGTTCTCTGATGCCGAGTTCACGAAGTCTTATAATCGTATCCTTCAGCTGAGTCAGTGAATTAACTCCCGGTATAGCAATAACAGAATGACCTGAAAGCTCGTGAATAATATCGGCTTTCATAGGCCCTTCCGTTATCAGCATAAGAGAGCGTATCGGACCTGCAATATGAGTCCAGCCTTCAGCATGCCGTCCGTCTTTTCTATCCACACTGGAAAACCAACGGAACTTTCTTTTTTGAACATTATCACGCCGTATTTGCATCGCTTGAATTTTTCTATGCTCATCGCAGACCGGAATTAAAATTCCTCTTTGTTCGTTCACAAAGGTCCAATCATTGTTATCTAACCGATAAAAACCGGGAACACCTGAAGGGTTCAATCCTTCATCTGCAATCTTTTTTGCTATTGCTGTCATACCGATAGCCGGAGTAGATTTGTAACCCAGTCGTGCAATGACATCTTCATTTAATCCGCGATTAAGCAAATTCTCCTTGTGATTGGACGCCAATGTCAGTTTAGACAACAGCGAAGAATATACCAGATGTCGCGTTTCAACATCAGCAAGAGGACTTTCCAAATCCGGAATATCCACCGAGCCAATATACTTTGGTTTATGCTCTGTTTTTTCATGCGGCTCTGTTCGATTTATAAGGTCATCAAGAACCTTATCTCTCGGCACGCCCGAAAGCAATGAGTATAAATCAAAAATACCGCCGTGTTCGCCACATTTTGGGCATCTGTAAACCTCTTTTTTTAGGTTAATATTCAAATGCTTTTGCTTTGGTTTTGTGTCGCAATATGGGCAGCTTATATTATATGAGCTGCGTCCGTTTCGCGGCATAGGCAATCCGAGTATGGATATAACCTCAAGCATACTGAATCGTCTCATTTCGTCCTCCTTTCCGAGAGTGGCATAATGCCACCCTCGTATTTTGACTTGCTTTATTCATTATTTTCGCTCAGCGCATGCTCGCATATCAACTTTGCAGCCTCGCTGATTTCCGGATTGCCTTTGTATTTGTTTGCAACCCACACCAGAGCATGAGGATCTACCGTAAGAACTTCCGCCAAGGTTTTACCGCTGTATTTTGTTATAGGGCATAGTGTCTGATATGCTTTTTCAAGCTTTTCCTCATCGGTCAGTTCTGCCGTATAATCTTCAGCAGTATACTCACTTTCCGGGTTCTGTGATGAATCGGTCTCGGGACCCGTACTCTCTGTGCTTGCGAGATCGTTTTGAGTATCACTCTGTTTTGCCGGAGTTTGTTCAAATTCATTCGGAGTAATCGAATCAAAGACTTCACCGGCAATTTGAAACTGCAAACCGAACCCGGCATTGCGAAGTGCAATGCCGATTGCTGCTGTCTGCGCCCACTCTCTCGGAGAAACTGACGGATTTTCTTCGGAATATGTCCGCGATGCCGACGCTTCGGAAAGATAGCAATCCACCGGATCCTTATAATTTGCATATATTCTCGCCTTTGCAACAAAATACTCCTTTTCTTTCGTTACCTGAACGGCAATTTTGCTTTCAGGATATTTAAGCTTGAACCATGCAATCTGAATCATAACGGGCAGGCGCTTCATTGTTTCGCCTGTTTTCAAATCCGTATAATCCACAGCAAGTGGAGTAGGATCAAATTCTTCGACTGCATTGATTTTTTCAATTATTCCTCTTGCTTTTTGTATAGCAATAGTTTCATTCGAGTTATTCTGACTCATCATTTAAGCCTCCTTGATTTCTATAAATGTTTCTCTGTACTGCACCCAAGCACATAAAAATGTGTTTATCATGCGTACAATACGGTCTTTGTAATCATTTTGTCCTTTGGGATTAAAATACGAAAACTGTTTCTCTGCATCGCTGAACACATTTTTTAAGCTATCAGACGCAGTTTTGCGTTTCTTTTTCCCGTTTTCATCGGTTTTGGTTCCGAAAATTCTCTCATCCAAAAGAAAGTGAATGTACCTGTCAACCAATTGAAAATGGAAGGCAATGACCTTTGTTTCAATCGTTACAGGCGAAGTTTTGCAAAAGCTTTGTAGGGTTTCCAAAACCGAAATCCGATAATTCAACTCCTGCATAACAAAATTATCTTCAAGCGGCAGACTGTTCGCCGCAATTTGAGATGTGAGTGCTTCTTTTTTGGTTCTGTACCTGTCTAAAAGTGTAGCCATTTTGATATGTCCCTTCTTTCTTATTTTGATAATTCAATCAGCCGCATAGCAAGGCAAGTCCCGCGCCGGTTTATTTCAGACTTTGAGATTGCCATATGCAGAGCTTTTTTATCACCGATTATAATAACTTTTTCCTTGCTTCTTGTAATTGCAGTATAGATAAGAGGTCGGTTGAGCATGATATAATGTGCGTTCTGAATATTGATAATAACAGACTTGTATTCCGAACCCTGCGATTTATGTATCGTAGAGGCATAACCCAAATCTATCTGATCCATGTCATTTATATCATATTCCTTTATTTTTCCGCTGCCGAAATCAATGCTTATCGTGGTATCGTTTCCGACCTTTGAAATATCGGTTATATAACCGATATCGCCGTTGTTGACATCTTCATGGTTTTTTATCTGCATTACTTTGTCTCCGTGACGGTAGCTTTGATTTCTGAATGTTATACCGCCTGCGCCGGGGTTAATGATTTCACGAACCGATTCGTTTATGGAATTAACTCCGGTTGCCGTTTTTTTGCGAAACGGTGTAAGCAAAGCAACATTGTCAATTCCGTATTTTGAAGTTTCACGAATATAGGTATCAACCATAGTTCTTGCGGACTCTTCAAGATTCGGCGAGTTTATAAACTCAAAATCATCTCCGTATTCAAGCTCATGATCACCATGTCGTATTAACCGTGCATTGACTGCAATTCTGCTGCCTGAGTTTTGACGGAATACCGTATCCAGTCTGACAGTCGGAACGCACCTGCTTTCAATCATTTCCGAAAGCACTGCTCCCGGACCAACCGACGGAAGCTGTTCCGAATCACCGATTAAGACAATCTGGCAATTATGCTTTAGTGCATCGAACAACATTCCCGCAATATGAATATCAAGCATTGATACCTCGTCTACAATTACAAAATCAGCATCCAGCAATTCAGGCTCACTGTAATTGCCGGAGTCATCTGCAAACAGATTCAGAGCCTTATGGATCGTCGAAGCATCAAAACCGGTTGATTCAGTCATTCTCCGCGCTGCACGCCCTGTCGGTGCGCAGCACTTAATGTTCTTATCGGAATTGTTTTTTCGATAGATCTCAATTATAGCTTTTTGAATCATTGTTTTTCCTGTTCCCGGGCCTCCGGTAATAATAGATACGCCGTTTGTTAATGCCGCTTTTATTGCTTCACGCTGTTCGGCAGCAAATGTAACATTAAATTTTTTCTCGGTTTCAACAATATCCTTATCAATGTGAGTGTAGCTCGGAACTTTCACATTCCGTTTGCGCTTTATAATCTGATATGCTAAATCCGATTCGGTTTTAGCCATTTCAGAACGATACACAAATCCGGCATAAGAAACCAGCCTTCCTGTATATACAAGTTTTGACGCACGGTTTGCAAGCATCTGCTCGGTAAGCTCAGGTGTATTCAGCAGCTTTTGGCACTCACTGATAAACTTGTGCTTTTCCATACAGATATGCCCGTCTTTCTCTGCATTCATAAGTGTGTAGACCAACGCCTGATCCGCACGCTCGGTTGATGTTTTGCTCAAACCGAAGCTCATAGCAATCTTGTCGGCTTCGATAAAGCCAATACCGGAAATCTCGCAAAGCTGATACGGATGGTTTCTCACGATATTCATTGTCTTTTCTTTGTAATGCTGATAGAATTTTATGGCTTTATTCGCCGTAATTCCGTGCGGCATAAGAAAAGCAATAATATCTCTTGCACCACGGTTGGCAAGATATGAATTATATATTTTTTTCAGTTTGTTTTGGCTGATACCTGATACCTGCAAAAGCTTTTCGGGTTCTTTATCGAGTACATCAAGTGAATCGTTACCGAAAACATTGTAGATTTTCTCTGCAACCTTTGGACCGATCCCCTTTATCTGTCCCGAAGAAAGATATCCGATAATTCCTTCTTTGGTATGGGTTATAACCTCCTCGTAGTTTTCAACCTCAAACTGAATACCGTGTTTGGAATTTTTGCTCCAGTGTCCTTGAATATCATAACGGATATTGTCTGCTGTCGGTAAGCAATATCCGACGGCCTTTACCTGTGTTACAACATTTCCGGTACTGTCCTTAACATTTTCACACGGATTGTATACGGCAACCATATATTGTCCGTTTGCTGCTGTACTGACATCGTGCGGATAAATTAATCTTTCAAATTGACATAGCATTTTTGTCTCCTTTGTTAAAGTAGCTGTACCGATACTTTAAGTTTTCTGCTCTCGGAAGTGGATACCACGCTGTCATAAATTGTCGGGTAATCTCTTTTGAGAGCAGAGGTGTCGGTTCTTTTACTCTTTTTTGTAGCAAAATCAATTAAAATCTTGTCTGCGGTTGTTGTCAAAACGCCGTGTTCATGATTTTTCATTAATTCCGCAATTCGCACAGAATGTGCTTCAACCTCCGATTCATATTTTTTGATTTCCGATTTGCAATCTGAAATTTTTCCCTGCAAATCAATAATTTTTCTAAGTGGCTTTTCGTACTTTGACGGAAATTCGACGGTCGGAAGCGCCGGTACGCTTGAACCGTATATTTTTGCCAAAGACTCCATTGCTAATTTGGGAGCAACACCTGCCATTGTAGGCGGTTTGTCGTGAATGAGACTCCAGTTCCATTCTTCAAGGCGCTCAAAAATCATATCTTCTTTTGCTTTGTCGCGTTCAATCTCCGGTATTGCCATATCCGAATCCGGGTTATTGCCCCAGATTGTAGAAAAGGCTCCGATATTAACATCCAAAACAGCAAGATAAAACCTGAGCTGTAATTCATAATAAAGCGGAATGGCACCATCATCCCAAGCAGAAGATTTACGATAGGTGCAGCTTTTGCATTCGAGAATACCTGATTCACTGTCGCTTGCACGCGTAAAGCGTCTGTCAATGTCGGCTAATGCATACGGGAAATCGGCGTGCTGATACATATAGGTATCGTCTGTTACCTTATTGCCGGTCTTTTTTTCATAAAAATGTGCGGCAATCGGTTCCAGAAAATGTCCCATTTCAAGCTGATTTTCATTAAGTTTTGCCGGATTCTTAATGCGTCCTTTCTTTACCATCCACAGTTCCAGCGGCGTAACCCACGGGGAAACACCAAATACCGCTGCGACATCGCTGCCGCCTATGGTGTATTCAATATCGCCTTTTGGTCCGTGCGCTCTGCATTCAAGCCAGCGTTCATTGGTCATACCGGCCGTATCGCAAAGAATATTCGGGGCAGACATTAGTAATCCACCGCCTTTGCAAGATCATAATCTTCCCATCTCAGACTCAATGCCCGCGCCATATTTTCTTCTATGGTCAACATTTTGCCTTCGGGAACACCTGAGCTTTTTGCAATAAACGGAATTTCCTGCATAGCCATAAACACATCATGAGCCGTAGCCGGTCCGTTTCCGCACGCCATTTCGTACATACTTATTGCCTCGACTGCCGCCTTTTTGGGCAGACTGAGCTTTTTGCAGATACGAGTCATTGCGTTAACCGGATAACTGAGCGTTACTTCCATGAGTTTTTGAAGCTTTGCAACCGAATCTCCGAATTGTGCGAAAAGCTGGTCAAGCGATGCATCAAAGTCCGCAATCTTTGATTGGTGTCTGTGATCGACAGCGACGCAGCCTCCGATATGGATTGGATATTGTCCGCCGACCAACAGTGCGGAAACCTTTGCTGAGGCAACACCTGTATCAGAGGTAATAAACCTTATTCCCGGAACGATTTTTGAAGCAAATGTGCCTTTGCCTTGCGCAGCAAGCACTTTCGCATATGCACCGAGCAAATCTTCCTTCTGTGCCGGCATAGTCCATTCGGCACTCGTAAAGGAATGATCCGCATATCCGGTTACAAAGTTGTTACCGGGGAAGCGTGCGTCCAGCTTTGTTTTGAGTGCATCCAACAGTTCCGGAATCGGCAATATCGAATAATCCGACGCATCGCCGGAATGTACTGCCGACACCTTTTCATCACGGATAAGCAGTAAAGCGTCTGCCGAATACAGCTTATAGCAGGAATTCAATACCTTTGCCAGAACCTTTCGCTCCAGCTTGGCGAGAGAATTACCGCTGATTTTTGCCCGGTCAAGCAGGCTTTTGTAGGCTGTGTCACGGATAGGATAGTTTTTGCCGTCCACTTCCATAGCAAGCCCCAAATTTTCTGTCGTGTCCTCGATTGCGTCTGATGTAACCTCACTTGCAAAAGCAGATGTATTTACATACAGTGGCGATGCCTTATCCAACGCGTTGACTTTCAAGGCGTTAACCGGACATCTGGTCCATCTTGTGTGTGCCTCCTGTTCTTTGTTGTAGTCCTCTAATGAAAGAAGACTGCTAAAGGTTACATAGTAACCATCCTGACATTTTTGCATCATAATAAATGCTCCTTTCTTTGATTTGCGGTTTTACCGCCTTTGATTTATATAACAAAAGCCGGCAAACCATAAAGGAATGTCGGCTTTTTGTCCAAAATGAATTGGTATGAAATAAAAAAAGTGCCAGATAGCACATTTGCGCGCTATTTGACACTTTGAAACTCTGATATACTTTGATTTCTCTTTAGAAACCTTGAAACTTATACAGTTATTATATCAGATTTTTCTCAAATAGTCAATCCATTTTCAAAGAATAGAGCATAAAAATGAATTTTAATTTTTCAGTGCGGTAATCGGCACCACAAATACACCGTCCTCGCGCCTGTATGCGGCATTTGACATACCGCAAATCACGCACAAAACAGAGGGTGGTATACCGTCTTTTTCCTTTGCAATAGCGTCGCTGAGAGCAACAAGCTCATGGGCAGCGCTTTCTATTTGGTTTGCTCCGAGCTTTATCTCAAAAGCCGACCAACGGCCGTCCGGCAGTTCAACAACAGCGTCAATTTCCTTTCCAGCATAGTCCTGATAATGATACAGCTTCCCGCCAAATGATTCCGCGTATATCTTCATATCCCTTTCACACAGCGCCTCAAATAAAAAACCGAATGTATTAAGGTCATTTATGAGATGTGCCGGCGTCACTTTTAACAATGCACATGCAAGTGACGGATCAGAAAGATGCCTTTTTTCAGCCTGTTTTACTCTGACAGAGGAGCGTATATGAGCGGAGAATGGCTCTTGATTATCCAAAAGGAACAGCCTGTTAAATAAATCAAGGTATGAAGCGACAGTATCCGTATCTATGTCATTATCATCAATTTCCTTTATGTCATTCTTTAGTGTTTTGTTCGTTGCCGTCGTGCTTTCATTTCGTGCAAGCGAGCGCAGCAAAAGCCGCATTTTTGCTTTATCACGTTTAATTTCATCTACGCGAAAAGCATCATCTTCAATAACAGCATTCAGATATTCTGCCGGCAGCAGCATTGCCTGCTCAATAGGGATATCCAGATTTCCCGGCCAACCTCCGCGGACAATATACTCTGCCAGATTTTTGAGTTCGACTTCGCCCGTCATTGCAGGTTTCATATTTCCTTCGCACAATTCTTCAAGTGAAACACTTCCGCTTGAATTGCCGGATTCAAAAAGTGACATCGGCCGCATTCTGAGTCTGGCTATTCTGCCTGCGCCGCTATGCAATATTCCTTTTCTTTTTGGAGTAGATGAACCGGTTAAAATAAAGTTTCCTTTACTACCGCGTTCATCAACCTTGCTTCTGACTGCATCCCAAAGAGGAGGACACTCCTGCCATTCATCAATCATTCTCGGAGTTTCACCGTCTAAAACCAGTTCCGGCGATAGTTCTGCCAATTGCCTGTTCTGAAAGTTGCCCTTTGGATCTCCGATGTAAATTTCACTTTTGGAATGGTAAGAAGAAGTCCATGTTTTTCCGCACCATTTTGGGCCTTCCACACATATAGCACCGAAAGCGTTAAGATACGTTTCTATTTGTTTATCAATTATACGCGGTTTATATAATTCCTTTTTCAACCGAAATCGCCTCCTTGTAAAGTATATTATAACACATTCGGTTTGATTTTGCAATACCATTCGTACAGATTATGTATTTTCATTCGGTCAGATTTTAAAATTCCATTCGGCGTGATTTTATTATATGTGTATTCACTATAAAATATTCACTTATGTTTTATTTAAAATAAACACATCGCAAAAAAGCCGATCACTCCGCCGAGTATCAGACCGATAATAAACGATAGTAATGCACTCATTAATTACACCTCCTGAATTTGCACGTTAAAAAAGGGTGCTGCCGAAGCAACACCCTTTTAGGTTGAACTATGCAGTTGTTCTGCTTAATTTCCACATACCACGCTCGGTATGAACGAAATAAGCAGGATTATACTGCAATGTCTGGCGGATTTTTTCTTTCCACCATTTATTTTGTTTTGCCTTTTTGTGTTCTGCAAGCTGCTCATACAAATATGACAGCGGTACGGATTCAGTTTTTTCTTCAAGAACTGCCGCTACAACATCGCGCCATGTAGCACCGGGCATATCCCGTATATCCGAATTTTGTTTTTTACTAAACAGTATCGGAAATATGAGTGGATTGTCCTTGCGCACAATCATCACATATTCGTGCAGAATAGGGATAAAATGTCCGCTGTAGCTTATATTATCCGAAAAGCAGTTGTGCTGTGCCTTAATGATAATGTTTTCGAGTGTTCCGGGCTTTATAATTTCGGAAATCATACTATAAAGTTTGCCTTTCTTTTTTATATCGCCCATAAGAACTGCCATTCGTCCGCCTTTTTGCAAGGCGTTATACTGTTTCATCATTGCATAATTCATAACTTCAACAAATTTATTCCAGTCTTGTATGCGTGAAAGGTCATGCTTAATCGGATCATATCCGAATTTACTCATAACATCTGACGCTTTATACATAACATCGGAATACACAATAATATCCCAGTATGGCGGATGCCAGAAAACAAACTCCGGACGTTCGGGAATATCGCAGCTTAAAATGTCAAAACCGCTGTGCAAATCATAAATGTTGCTTTTGATTTTGCAATTATCGGCAGCAGCTTTTGTTGTTCCGCTTCCGCACATATAATCGCATATTTCGCTTGGCTTAAAAAAGGATATTAAATCCTCAATAAGCTTCGGGAAACAATTTCCCCGATAACGGTTATTTCCGCCGATGCCTCTCTCAGGGTATGAAACAATGCTTGTAAGTTTCCTGTCGGGCATAATTTATACCCCCTTAGTACCAAAAACTATCTTGGTTCTGCCTGGATTCCGCTTCTTCAGCCGGAAATTCATTTTCTCCGATTATAACGCATTCGGAGGTCAATGTTTCGGTAATAACATAAGGTGCGCTGACAATGTCGCTGATCTCTTTTGTATTCAGATTAACTTTGCAAGGTGTTAAAATAACACTGTCATTATCGTATACTGAAACAAAGAAAGCGTCTTTTATGATAGTTCTTTGCTTTTTTTCTGCACTCTGCCGCGCCCAAATCAACAATATCAGATGAGATATTATTACACAAGTGATTGTGTTGGTAACAAAGAAAGCAGAGCCGTAGCCTTTCAATAAGATATTTAATGCATTGAACTCCATAAGGAAAACGCCTATTAACACTGTAGAGTAAGCTTTAAGACTCAATCCTAAACAGGAAGCTCCAGCGTAAATATCTCTGATTTGTTTTATGTATCCGGTCAGAATAATAAATCCGCCGATACATTGCAGATGTTCATAAATCATTTTTCATTCTCCTTACTTGAATTTTCATCTTGTTGGTTTTGATGTTCAATTGCTTCAGCAAGTCTGTTAATGGCAGCTGTAAGCTTAGGTAATTGAACTTCAAAAAATCTTTTTCCGTATACGGTTTCATGAAATTGCATTGTTTTTATTCTCCTCGCTAAATTGTTTTTTTGAGTATTCCTCAACCATTCTGAATGCCAGTTCAGATATGCTTTGCCAATAGGCCTCCCAGTATGTATCATTTTTACTGAGTGCAGTCCGGATACGATCGGGCAGATCCTTATCGGTTATCATGGCATTGTACTGCTTGTCTGTCATTTTTTCAACTTCATCCCACTGTTCAATTTGGGATACAAAATCCTCAACTCTTGAATTATTAATATAGGCATTGGCAAAGTCTGAAACAACAGAATTATTTACCGACACACTATGAGATGTGATATCGACAAGATAATGACTTGAAGAATAGTATCCGTCAAGATAGGCTTCATAATAATCATTGCCATAGTCCTCAATGAGTTCGTCATCATCAAGCCAACGCTCAACACTGCCGTCCTCTTTTTCATTTTTGATTTTTTCACAAAGCCTTTTCTTTGCAAGCATATAATCAAAAAATATCTCAGTTGTATGACCGTAATCATCATCGTATGCCCAATCCTCTTCAAGAGAATAAATTGTGATTTTGCGTCCGTCAGTCTTTTCTGTGAGACTTTTTATCATGTCAGGAGCCATAATAACGCTATCCAATGTAATATCGACAAGCTTTTTAGGTGCCTTATACAAATCCGAAAACCTTTTTTCCAGTTCTTCAATATCTTTTGGACACAGCGGCGGATCAAATTCACAATAAATATCAGGAGTTTTATTATCGGTTACCTTGTCTGCGCCATCTCTGATTTCAACAATTCTGCCGAACAATCCGGAATACTCACTGTTATTTAAAGCCACAATTTCTTCGCCGATATAATAAGTTTTACCATCATATTTAAAAGGTTTATTTCTTTTTGTTAATTTCATAATAATGTCCCCCCTTAAAAGTGACAGTCTACACTGACCAATACAGCGTTGTCATCCAAAGAATTATAGAACTCATCAAGCATATTACGCCATTCCTCAAAAGAACTCTTGCCGGTTTCATTGTCTACCGTACATTCATCATAAGAATGATAAATTCCATCCTGCAAATAGGCATGAGCATACTGTGAAAATATGTGTTTGCACATATCTTTTATGCCTTCTTTGGTTAAATATTCCGATAATGTTTCGCCCTTACTGTATAATAACTGCCCATAAGCACTGACGCCGTTTTCTGTGATTCTGCAATAGTGTTCTTCCGGAATGATTCCGGTTTCAAAGATTTTCTTATATTCTTTGTATTTCCGGATTGCCTCATTAAAGATGCACCGGCGTATCTCTTTCCATTGAATATCTTTTTTTCGTGCCGCTGAAACCCAACGATATCCCTGTGGAGCTTCATAATAATCATCGGGATAATCACGGTCGCCGATAGTGAAGTCTGTACATTCCTCTTTGACAAGAAACATTTTGGGCCAGCGTCCGCCAATGCAGTACCAATCATAAAACGCATCGGGGTTATATACATACCCATAACCTTCATACTCGTCGTTATAGTCCATGTATCTTTCCAGTTCAGCAAAATCCTCAAAGCTTTTATACAGCTTTTTATACGGATAGTTTGGCAATACTGTCATTTTCTTAGCTGATTTTGAGCGTTTTTCGTTTTTAAGCTGTCCAAATCGTTTTTGGTATACCAGCCCGTTATGAACAGTATATTTACCACAAACAATACTGTTATGAATGCTGACAATTCTGCCGTCCGGCAGCTTTATACAATCAACGCTCTTATTTTCGTACTCATCTTTCAACTCGTCCGTATGATCTTCAAATTCCAGATAGTCCGGGTTTTCCGTAGATTCGCAGTACGGTTCCAAAAGTTCATCTACCGCATTATAAATCTCTCTTGCAAATGTATTGCTAATACCTTTGTATCTGCTTAAGCATAATTTTTTCATGACGCTTTGTCCGATGTTGCCTTTGTCGCATCTTTCCATAGCTATTTCTATGTTTTTTATACTTTCTTGTATTTCCTGATCTGTTTTTATATCCGGTTCAACCTCCGGTATATTCACTGTTACCAATGTTCTGAAATGCATAATATTTTCTTCCTTTCGTTTTTTGATATTATGCGGGTAACAGTGGAAAATCCATCAGTTACCCGCATAGCGTGTTTTATACCCTTATATGTCGCTTAATCACTGATGTAAGCTTAGCGGGTAACTGTTCAAGATCGGTAATATCCATAAAGGAATCACCGTATATTCTTTCTATACTTTCTTTATCGTCGCCTATGGCAGCGGCTATGAGAAGAACGCCTTTGCGCCCATACTCGTGTTTTATTCCTCGTAAATCCTCCTCGGCAGCTGTTCCATGATATCCGCTTGCGGCAGGCTGACCGTCCGACACCAAAAATAAAATTTTGATTTCTTCCGGTCTTTTGGAAAGCTGCTCTGCAACAAATCGGAGAGCAGCACCGTCGCGATTGCTTCCGCGCGAGCTGATATCCATGAGCCTATATTTATCGTCGTTATCAAAGCCTTCAAATTCGGCATATGAAAACAATTCGACGATTTCCGTATAATCTTCGGCATATCCCGTTGAATGACCGTATACCATAATCGGAATATTAAGGCTTTCACAGAAATCGTGCAATATGATTGCCGCCGCTCTTGCATAAGTAGAACGCTGGCAGGAACTCATAGAACCCGATTCGTCAAGCAATACGCCGATTGATATTTCCGGAATTTCATTCGGAAGTGCATTCTTGTAAAACACCTTACCGTCGTTTCGATACAACGAGTGAGCATCGAGCCGACGCCCCATGATCAAACCCGTTTGTTTACCGCCGCGTCGGTTTTCTTTAAGCTGTCTTACCAGAGAACCTTTTAGCTGCTTTGATATTTTAAGCAGCGGTTCTGCCACTTGGTTATAATATTCGATTAACTTCTCATCAACCTCGTTGATACGATTTACCCGAACATGTACACCGGAATGCACATTTCCGTATGAAATGTTTTGTGCTGCCTCGTTAAGCTCTTGCGTTCGTTTGCTTTCGAGTTCCTTACAAGCAGCTCGTTCAGCCATTTTCTCAAGGACCTGTTCAATATCACTTGCTGCGTTTGAGTATATTTCCGGTTCATATTCGTCATTTTTTTCAACCGAACCACCAATAGGATCCGAAACGCAGTCTGTCTGTTCGTGAGGAAGACGACCTTTTTCGGAAGATGTAACATCTTGCTTATGTCCGTCATACATTCCGTTGCCGCTATCAGCGTCTCCATCTGATATTTCACCAGTCGAGTTGTCTTCTCCGGACTGAGATTCGTTTCCCGAATTTTTCGTTTCAGTCTGGGAGGAGTCATTTTCGTCAGAATTTTCCTCGCCGTCAGAATTTTCTCCTTCGGCAGAACCGTCATCTGAGTTCTCATCATCTGATTTTTCAGCCTCTTGGAGTTTCAAACGAGTTTTAGCGCGGTTCTTTCCGGTTGCCGACGCATTGGATTCGTTTCCTGATGACTGCACGGGAGAAGTTTCACCTTCGGCAATTTCAGAAGACGCCGATATTGCTTTCAGCATTTCGCCGAGAGTTTCCGCAATAGTTGCAGTTCCTCCGGCAGCTTCAGCTTCTGCTTGTTTCTCCTTGCAATATTCAAGATAACTGTGTATGTAATCCCAGCACCTTATGAGTATGGTGTTGGTAACATCGAACCGTTCTTTTGACGAAGTTCCAAGCAGCGCTCTGTCAATATCCGAAAGAAGCGAGAAAACGATTTTGATACGCTCATCCGTAAGAGGTTCATCACCGTATTTTATCTCACCGAATTTTGCATAAGATAAAATAATCTGCAATATACTCTCGCAAATATGTGCATCACCATTGTCCTCATACTCAATCATTTGCGTTACGGTATCCATAGACTCAAAATGCTTTTTTCTGACGCATTCAAGACCGTACTTTAATGTTCCGGGAAAGTTTGCAAGCATTCTGTTTTCTATGTAGCCGTCTTCAATAATATTCTGAATATGCCGCACAATAAACTGCACCATTTCAAGATTTTTCTCGTCGGCTGCGATATAGTCCCAAATAGCGCGCTCATTCATTTTATCAGATGAGCTTTTCAATATTGGGGTTGCCGGATACCAGTAATGCCCTGCAAAAGCATTTATATGAGTTTGTTCGCCGAGAAAATCGGTATACAGTACATGTCCGAGTTCATGAGCAAACAATCCCGCCACAATATTGTATCGGTTTTCTCTGCCTTTGGTTTTGGTTACAAACTTGTTGCCGCAGTTTATGCGGATAAACTCGTTATTTGTGCAGGCAATGCTGCCGTCTTTCGAGTTCCAATACAAATTGACACGGACACGGCGATTGTATTTATACCGTTTTGTTTGTGCTGTTGCAATGTCTTCAAAATGTCCTGCAAGAATACGGGAAGAGAAGAACTGCCGGTCTGTAATAGAGCTGCGTTTTTCGTTTAAACGCTGTTTTACTAATTTGTGATTCACCCTTGCCATTATAGGGTAGCCTCCTTTCTTTGTTTATGCTGTTGCTTTATGCCGTTTTGGGGCAAATTGAGGTTCAAGCACCGTTGCAATAAGTGCCTCTCGGTCTGCCTCATCGGAAGTTGCTTTGCTGACAATCGTATGAAGGGCAGACTCATGGATATCACCGGTAATTTCGGAACTGATAATCCAGTCTATAAGGCTTCTCATACCGACATTGCCATCACAGATACCGGATTTTCTGCAATATTCAGCCATGTCATTTACAACCTGTACCATCTGTGAAATCTGATACTCGTCAGTTGCACCTGTCACGCTCATGGCACGCTGGACCATAACCTCCGGTGATGGAAGTTCAACGTCCCGTACCAGACTCATTCTGTCTATAACAGACTGATTTAGTCCGCGGCAGCCTTCGTAGCTGACATTCGTAGTAACCACAACAACCGCATCAGGATGCCGTTCTATGATTTCACCTGTTGGCAATGTAATTGAACCGGACTGTTCAAGCAATGAGTTAAGCCCGACAAGTACACCCGGCTGAACAATGGTTGTAGGTTCCTGCAACTCGACTACATAGCCGTTTTTCAGAGCTTTCAGGAAATCCGTTTCAGTATAGGTATATTTTTGTCCGCCTGAATTGCTGTTTTGAGCAGGCTTGGATAATTCTTTGATTTTATCCGTTACGATATCCAAAACCTTTCTCATACAGTCCTGAACCGTGGCAGTTTCATTTTTAGTACCTGTCAAAGCTTCATACACTCCCGCCGGATCGTAATCCATATCGTCAAGATCGGGAAGCTTTAATAGCTTCGATACATTTTCATAATTGATACCGCCCATCGCTTTAAGCTGCTTTCGCTGCTCGTCAATCACTGCATCGCCGGTTGCCATATCATCTGTTTCGGGAAAAATCTGACCTATAAAATCAAAGATTTCCGTTCCTGCGGAACAGGTGTATTTCACATACGGCAGATTGAGTCCGGCTGCAATCGCTTTCGCACCCATTGTCTTACCGGTTCCGGCAGGACCTCGAAGCAGAAAATTTCGCATCTGCATCGGTTTACCCGTTGTTTCTTTTGCGTGTTTGCAAATATCCACAACCTCTTCCGGAACTACATACCATTCGGGAAGCTTCGGGATCAGCGTCTGCTCCTCTGATGAAAAGGTACGCTTATCAAATTCATACTGTCCCACAAAATCACTGAGTTCAACAACAGTGCTTGCTTTTTTAATGGGAGCAGGTCCGGTGTTTGCGAAAATAGTAAATTCGCCGGCTAAAACCGAAGTGGGAGTAAATGCTCCCGAATCAATCTGAGCCTGAGCCACACGCATCATATTACCGGCTTTGTCAATATTGGTCTTAATATGTGCCGTACAGGTTTCATCTTTGATTCTCCGATAGGCATTATCGCACAGGATCCCCATACTTTCGTTTGTAAGCGTGGTATCGGGAAATCCCGCTAAAAACTGATCGTAATATGTGTCAAAGTTTTCCTTGAACTCGTCATCATTCATAAGCACAGGAAACATCGCCAGGATTACGGCTGCTCCGTCACGCCCGGAAGAGTTTAGGACATAAGTTTCCAAAACTTCCGTTGACTTATCATATACACTTGCCATAATAGCCCCGGAAACGCTGTCATATACAACGAGGTGATATGCGTCGGGATCCATTGCGGATTTGTACTCTGCAACAGTCCTATGGTCAATCACTCCAACGGCGCCGAGTCCGGAGCCATTCATACAGCTGCATACTGCATTTACGGCTTTAATTACCGTCGAACACAAGGTGGCCGTTGTTCCGTCACCGTATTTTGACGAGATACTGATTTTTTTATTTGCCAGCTTATCAAACGGTTCAGGGAGAGAACGGCTGAAATTGAATAAATTGTTTACGTATGTACTCATACTTTCTTAATTCCTTTCTGCATTTAACTGCGTAAGATTGATTTTAATTCCATCATCGCTTATTGCAGTATGACTGACTCCGGCACGCTTTAATTCGGTACATATATTGTCCCAGCTTTCCGGCGTCGGTAATTCATCATCGGATATAAGGATTTCAGTAAATCCTTGCCCGATAGCCTCACTGCATTTTTCGTTTATGGAAATGATGTGAGTATCCACCCATTCAAAGGCAATTAACTCGTAGTTTTGTTTTTCGGATTCTTCTTGGGGCGAAATATCTTCAGTTTCTTTTTCGCTGCTGACACAAGGCTCATCATATCCGATGCCCTCGTATTCAATTCCGATAACCCGAAAATTGTGAAGCTGTACCTTTGCCCGTTTATATCCGCCTGCATGGTTAAGCAAGATGTAAAGCTCCGACATAATAAATATCTGCTGCTTGGCATTGGGGCTTTCCCAGATCCAGCGTGCATTCGGATATTCGTTTGTAACAAGCTCTGTAATCCGTCTGAGTATGACAGAATACGCAAGAGCCTGAACATCCTTTTCATTCGGAAGTTTAACATCTGTTTTTGCCTGCGGTGTTTCGGGCAAGGTATCATTTGTGCTGGCTTGAGGTCTCAGCAGCAATGTGATCGCAGCCGCAAATACTGCAAGCAGCATTAACAGCAGGATCGGCCATAGTCTGCATATAAAAGCAAGCAGCATAATACAGCCGATTAAAATAAGAGCCTCATGTCCTAAATTGTTCTTTTTGTCATTGTTCATCCTGTGCGCTCCTTTCCGTAGTCTTTTCGAGGAAGATATATGACGATATGACCTTTTGAATCTTTACCGTCAATTCCGTCATTTACAACGGCAACTGCACGGAACGGGCAAAATAAATCATCCGGAGAATTTTTCATACCTGCAATAACACCCCCGAAAACTGTTTTTGTTCCTTGAATCGGAAGAATAGACATATAACCGCAGAATTTATATGGATCCTCAAATACCATAACGCAGTATTGAGTTTTCAGTCTGACGGATTTCACAATCATTTCGATTTCTGAATCCGTCAAAAAATCTTCGGTTCGCTGCCTTAATACAGTTTTGATTTTGTATGCCTTTTCAGATTCGGACAAAGCACAAAACACATCGTTTGTCATAACAAAACCTCCTTGGAACGCAAAAACGCACATGAGTATACTTACGGTAAAGTAACCCATGTGCGTTTAATACGCTTGATTCATTGTGCTTACATTCCTTCGTCAAAGAAATCGCCTGCGCCGAAATTTTCATATCCTGAAAAATTATCGGGCATTCCCTGAGCCGGAGGAGGAGTAGGCTGACTGCCTGCACCGGACATATTTTGTCCGTTTGCGGAGTTTGTGTTCTGCCTATTCTGGTTATTACTGTCTTTATTTGAGCCGCCGCTTACGGTATACTCAATATCGTCAACAATAATCACCATAGCGGTTTTTGTTTCGCCGGTTTCCTTGTCGGTCCATGTATCTTCATCCAATTTCCCGATAAAGCTTACATATGAACCGTCTTTGAGCTGCATTTTCTTAATACGCTCACAAACCGCACCGAATGCTTTTACGCCGATATTAAACCAGCGAGTGTTGTTTTCGCATCGGGTATCGTAGACCTTTTTGCCGATACGGAATCTGACAGATTTTCCGTCCTCCGAATACTTCAATGCGTCCTGACCGTTATATCCCTTTGATACAACAGCGTCCGTTACAAATGCTTTTATCATAAAAAGCGCTCCTTTCCGCAGGTTTTTACCTGCAATAAAATTATTATATTTATTTCAACCTGCAAGCAGGCGGAAATCGTGGGAATAAATATCTGCGCGACTTGCGCAGAAAAAGAAATAAAAAAAGTGCCAAAAAGCACCTTAACAGTGCTGATTGACACTTTGAAAACTTAGATAACTTTGATTTTACGATTGAAAATCCTGAAACTTATGTGCTTATTATATCACATAAATGTTATTTCGTCAATCGCTTTGAATAAAGTTATGCCTTTTTTGCTTTGATTTCTTTTTTTACAAAGTCCAAAGCCACCCACGCCCGCTCTTTGTCAAAGTTGAATGTCCCGTCGCTGTTTGAGTTGGTTTCAATATACTCTCTGATCTCATCTAACATTTTAAGCAATGTCTCTTTCGTTATTTCCATTACCTCACCTCATTTCCTGCTTCCACTGCATAGTAGCTTAATATAACATATTCCGTGTCATTTGCGTATACCGATGTTTTATCGGAAAGATAAATCTTTATTGCCACGCCTTCTTTAATGTCTTTAATCCGACTGTGAGGATATACTTTGACCGTTTTATCATCACAGAGCATCGTGAAATATTTGATTTGTCTTAAAAAGCGTGTTTTATAAACCGACTGACATATGCCGGATACGCACATATATTCTTCCGCAACACAATTATACAACAAAATACTGCCGTTTGTAATCAGAAATACTGAAATTATTATAACCGGAAGCGAAATGTATATATTTCTGCTGTCTGCTATTAGTATATCATATAATATGAAAATTAGCACACCTGAAAAATATCTAAGCAGGATTTGTTTTTTTAATGCTTTTGGAATTTTCCTAAGTTTTTCACGCATATGTTTCACCTCACAGCATAACGATTTTCTTTTTACGCAATAGTGACATAATCGTTTCGACGGTAGTATCACGGAGGGAAGCGTGTTCCATCTGAGCTTCCAGAACATTATCGAAAATATTTGCCGGAGTATATATTGTTTCTACAAGTGCCTGACGATTATCTGCATATAGTAAATCATTTTTAGGCTGAATGTGGTTTTCGCTGAGAAATACCAGCTCAGCTGTAGACAATCGTATTCCCGCAAAGTTAAGCCAGCGCATCATAGTTTTCTCCGATTTTATGAGAAAACCCGAAAACCCTTTCTTTGTCGGTACACAAACGCACCTTGTAAGGATCCTATACCACGAAGCTTGGCATTCTTCGGTTTCATATTCTGCTAATCCCATTTTTGAAAGATTTAATATATCACTGATTTCTTCATCAGTATCACAGGCAGCAAAACCAAAACGGCCGGCAATCCAAAGCTTTGCGGCATTCCCCGAAACGGTATATGTATAATCGCCACGGCGTACCTTAATTAAATTTTCCGTAGAATCTTTTTCTGCAATTCCTTTAGATAAGTATAGCATCTGCTCATCACCTCTGTTTAATTACACGAAAAAGAACTTCAAATTGCAACTAACTAAGCAAAACAAGTGCAACAACACATAATGCGATAGCGACGATGACACAACCTATTAAGATTACAAGTTTCTTCACCATAGTTTTATCCAAGCCCTGATGCAGTATAACCGAGTCTTTTGGAGTAACATCATCATAATACCCGTCATAGTTATCAGAAACACTTTCAGTTGGTTCTTCGCTGAACAGCTCTGCATCCGGTTCGCGTTTTTTCTTGCATTTAGTTTTTTTCTCTTTTTTCTTTTCTTACTTGGGTTTCTTCACCGTTTTTTCCGTTTCCGTGTGAAGATTGAAGTCAGACAGCTTTTCGCCGCATTCCAGACAAAATGAAATCTTTTCATCAGGCAGCACTGCACCGCAGAACGGACAATATTTCATAGATATATTCCTCCCGAGATCATATTAAAAAAGTGAGTCCTTCCCCCGAACCCACTTATACATGATATTATTATAGCACATAATGTTTTTCTTGTCATCGGCATAGATGTGCCAATTTTGTGTCAATTTATAGGCGTAAAATAAGCAAAAGAATGACGGCTGTATTTCAAGCCGTTATTGGTATCAAAAGTGCAATCAAATATAATAATCTAACACATTCTTTATTTTAGGTTTATTATATCGTGCAAATCCACAAGAATTATATGATCATCATTTTGGGCTTCATTTGTTACAGCATCGGTGAAACCCGATTTGGAGAACAATACATACCATGTGTTGTTTCTTTTCTTCATAAAAGCGTCCGCTTTTTCTTTAAGTCCTTTCAAAACGGAGAGATCAAGCTTTTCATTTCTCCATTTGCATTCGCATATCAAATAATCTTTGCCCTCGTTTGCAACAATATCAATTTCAGCCTGCGAGTGGCTTGCAGAGTCAGACCCCCACCATCTGCCTATTTTAGTGAACAAAATAGGCAAATTGCCTCGGATATTTTGCAACATTAAATAGTCACTGCAAATCTTTTCAAAAACCAAACCCATATAATCACTGTAAGTCGGTTGAATGCGTTTTTTCAATATAGCATCCTGCGCACCTGTTTCAATTAGAGATCTGTTTGTAAACACATAACGATACCAAAACCGAAACATAAAATCCGATATACCGTATATTGTTTTTCGTGATGTCTGCTTTTCTCCAAATGGCACCTCCTTGTATAAAATTCCCAACTCACATAGGATTTTGATATACTTTAAGCATTTGGCAGGTTCTTCGTCAATCTTGGTTGAAATTTCATTTGACCGTGTGGCACCGCCGGCAATCGCCTCAATAATTGCACTGTATATACCCGGTTCCTGTACCTCTTGACGGAGTAAGAGCAAGGGTTCTTCATACAAATAAGCTGTTGTTCTCAAAAAAGCATACTTAATGTTTTCTTCAAAGCTTTTTTCCGATTGAATCTGCTGTAAATATAAAGCCGTACCGCCAAAAGCACCGTAAAGCATTAGCTTTTCCTCATCCGAAAAACCGTCAAGCAAACGCAAACTTGTGTGATAATCAAAAGATTTCATATGAAGTTGTCCGGTTCGGCGTCCAAATAATGGGCTTTTTGAACTCAAAACTTCTTTTTCCATAAATCCCATATAACTGCCGCAAAGTATAATAAAAAGGTTTCCGTATTGCAGTTTATGGTCGATTAAATGCTGAAGCTCGGATAATAATGCCTTATTCTTTTTTACCAAATACGGAAATTCGTCAAAAACAATAATCAGTCTTTTATCCTTCTGTCTGTCATTAATATATGTCAGTGCATTCGCCCAAGATGAAAACGGTTCAAGCGTATTTTCGCCGTAAAATTGAAATACCTGACCGGAAAACTTTTCAAGATTTAATTTGTTGTTGCTTTGTTCTGCCGAATAGAAGATAGCATCCTTATTTTTGCAGAATTCATTTATAAGAGTTGTTTTTCCTACGCGTCTGCGCCCATACAGTACGAACAACTGGAATTTATTTTGATTATACATATCATTAAGGTCTGCAAGTTCATTTTCTCTGCCTATAAACACAAGATCACCTCTGTATTATAATTAACTCTTAAGTTATTAACTTTCGAGTTAATTATAATACATTTTATTTCATTTGTCAAGAGCTATTGCAAAATATCCTATATTTAATTCGGCACATAAAAAATGACGGCTGTATTTCAAGCCGTCATTCGTATAAACAGGTACACTATATAATCGAGTCGAACGATTGCGGACTTTCCGCAGTCTGTCTCGGTTTAGAATTGGATTGAGGCTTAAATGCAGCAGCATAATATGCCGAAAGCCATGCCTCATAATGAGTTTTAGTCATTAACAGCAATTCGCTGAGCGAATCAAAGGTCATACTGACTGCCACATGATTTTCCGGCTTGTTTCCAAACCTCGGTACAATCAGTCCTTTTTCGTTTTCTTCGCCCGGACCGCTATCCGCAATAAAGAGAATATCACATTTACTGCCACAGATAATCTGTGCAATCCTTGAAAGGCTCATGCCGTCAGCTCTTGATTTACCTGCCTTTTTGAGCCGTTCCGCTGATGTCCCGCCGAGGCATTGATATAGCGGTGAACTGTCGGACGCCTTTTTCTTGTTTTGAAACATATATTTCAGTTCTCCGCAGGATAATTTCCGGCACAACTCCAACAATTCTTCGACAGATATGTAGATGTTAATTCTGTTCGTCTGACGACTGCCGGCGGGTTTGCTCATATCATATGAAGCAAATCCTAAATGTGCCTTGCCGATAGGAAAGCTGTCATTTAAGCTTTCAATGAAACAGTTTTTTGCATCTTTTCGGATTATTTGATTATTTTTATAATCTTCGGACATAAGTTATTTCCTCCTGTTTTTCGACTTGTTTTTTTGCTTTTTCCACTTCTTTTTCTTAACCTTTTTGTGATACACTGTTTTGGGTTTTTCATCTTCATATTGAATGTCGATTTGTTCCATAAGGGGCTTGATTTGATTGACATTGTTCTCAAATTGCTCCATAAAATCATTTTGTGTATCGTAAGAGCAATAAAGACTCGCAAACAGAGCATTCCACAAATATTCCGTTGTTTTCGGCATTGTAAAGTTCTTTTCTGCTTTTCTGCAAATTTTGCTGAAATTTCCGAGAACCATATTCCACTTGATATAAAACTCGTCCTCAATATCTATGCCAAACGAAGTAAACCATTCTCTGACTGTATGAGTTACAGAGTCGTCGCCGCAATGAGGCGGATCAAAGATATATTGTATTTTACTGTAATCCCAAGGGCTTGATAAGTCGATTTTGGAAGCGCCCTCTACGGAAATCACCCTTCCTATTGGGAACATAGCGCATACTGTAGGTTTTGAGCTATGCACCATACACTTTTTATCTTTGAGCAAAGGGCAGCGTCTTAAATTTCCTTGCGGTTTTAACCTTACGATCGGAAACCGTGAATCTTCACCGATATATGTATCGCAGTATTTTTCGACAACATCTATAGGCTGAAGTTCCAACGTCTTTGCGATATTGAATAAATCCTTTGGATTGAGAAGTATGTCATCTCTGTTAATGCAACACTTTCCACACATAGTACAGTTGAACTTAAACGGTTCATCCAAACCGATTTTTAATTTTTTAAGATTATCATAATAATATTCCAATCTTTTACTCATACAAATTTTCTCCCTTCATTTTGCAGATTTGATTTTTCTGCTGTTTGTATCATGTGTTTTAAGATAACTCCGCACAATGATTTGTTTTGCTTTAATCGCAAATGATAGATGGTATTGAGTGTTTCAAAACGAATCTCATTCTCGGAAACCTGTTTGTATTCAAGAACGGTAGAAGTTCTTCGAATTCCGTTATCTTCAAGAATAAAAGCGGAACTTCCGATTTCGAGAGGCTTTTGAAGCACACCATGAATTTCAATAACCTTTTTATCCGATGTCATAACAATTCTCCTTACATAAATCTGATTTCTAAGGCAACATTTTCACCTTTGCTTTGTTTTGAATAAACAGGATAGCAGCCATCTCCGTAACCGCCGGAAGAAAAAAATCCATCTTCGGTAATCCACGCATTTTCATTTCCAAGATTTTCACAGAAATTATTCCATGCAGCATCGTCATAATCCGGTTTATCAAAAAAGAATCCGGCAAGGCCTGCGTCAACACCAATCTCTCCGATTGTTTTCATAGCGGATTGCTTTGGAATCTTTCCGTCAAGATATATTCCGATTATGGCCACGCACCCGTCTTCTGACCAAACAACGCAAGTATAACTGCCTTGTTTAATTGATACCTTATTCATTCGGCACCACACATCTCTGTCATAGCAAGGAACTGTAATGTCTACGGTCGGACCGAATGACAGTTTTCCTATTGTTTTCTTTCTCATAAAAAACCTCCTAAAGAAAACGGCGGAGCTTTTATCACTCCGCCGCATAATGTGATTTCAGATAGTTTTAATCAGAAATCAAGTCTTCAAATTCTGCTTCTGTCAGTGTAGGTATGCCAAGCTCGCGAGCTTTTTGAAGTTTGCTGCCTGCTTTCTCACCGACAATAAGATAATCTGTCTTTTTTGTAACCGAAGATGCCGGAACTGCTCCCAGTTCAATCAGCTTGTTCTGAATGCCGTCACGGGTGTAGTTTTCAAGCTTCCCGGTCGCAACAACTGTTTTTCCGTATAAAGGTGTGATTTTTGTACGCATAGTTTTATTCTCCTCTTTGATAAATTCTATTTTTGTAAGCAATGGACGCCAAAGCTTTTCTTCATCTTTGTCCGCATACCATTTGTGAATGTTATTATTCATTGTTTCGCCGAAGTCTTTAAGAACGGTAAAATCAAATCCGCTCTTAATTGCATCTTCAAACGCATTCCAGTCTCCGCCGAAGTGTTTGTTAAGTATTCTTCCGGCAGAACGACCTACCATCGGAATGCCAAGTCCTGCAATAAACTGATTAAGTGTGCATTTGCGGCCGGCATCAATAGATTTCTGCATTCTCTGATATGACTTTTCGCCAAATCCATCAGCATCTACGATTTCATCATGATGCTGTTCTAACTCATAAAGATCACCAAAATTCTTTACCCAGCCATTGCTGACAAATGTTTCAAGCGTTGACTCTGCAATGCCGGTGATATTCATTCCGGGTTTATCACAGAAATGAACGAACTTTCTGACAAGCTTTGCCGAACAATGCTGATTATTGCAACGCAGCACACGGGTTCCTCCGGAAGTTTTGTCAATTTCAAGCGGTTGACCACAGCACGGGCAAATCATCGGAAGGCTGTATGTACCGCTTTGTGTCGCATTTTCAGCAACCTGCGGAATAATCATATTTGCCTTATAGATTTTTACTGTATCGCCAATACCAAACTTAAATTTCTCGAAAATATCGACATTGTGCAGACTTGCGTGTGCTACAACCGTTCCGTCTATGGTTACGGGTTCTAAAAGAGCCGTAATACTTACCATGCCGGTTCGGGTTGTTGCCAGTCTGACACCAAGAAATTTGGTATCGTACAGTTCATCCTTCCACTTGAGCGCAATCAGACGATTTTCGTGATGTCCTGTCGCGCCGAGTGATTTTCCGTAGGCAATATCGTTATATTCCATAATCAGTCCGTCAACGGGATATCCATAGAGCTTCGGTTCAAATCTTTCAATTGCGGCTTTGATAATGTCCGCCGTGCTATCAGCGTTTAAGTACACATGAGGCACCGTTTGAAATCCGTTGCGTTCCATAAACTCAAACTCATCTGTTTTGGTCGAGGGCATATTGTTTTCCGATACAATATCAAACGCAAAAAATTCCAATCTGCGCTCTTTTGACTCGTTTGAGTTTAGTTTACGCGTACTCGCTGATGCAAAGGCTCTCGGAAGTGTGTAAGGTTCATCCAGACCGAGATTGATTTCATTGAAGTTTTTATAGGACACGACGCCTTCGCCGCGCACTTCAAACTCGGATTTTTCCGGAATTGTAAGAGGAACATTCAGAAATGTCTTTACCGTATGTGTAACATCCTCACCGACAATTCCTTCAGTCCCTCTGGTAATAGCCTGTTCCAGCTTACCGCCCTTATAACGGATAACAATGGTTAAGCCGTCCAGCTTCCAGGACAGCAAAACATCTCTGCCTTTTGCAAACTTAATTAAATCATCTACGGATTTTGTTTTATCTGCCGAAAGCATCGGCTTTGAGTGTGTGACAGGGGTAAGTGATTCCAGAATTTCACCGGATACTTTTTGCGTCGGAGAACCCGAAAGCGTAAGACTTGTTTCAGTTTCAAGCTTTGCAAGTTCGTCGAATAACAAGTCGTATTCACGGTCCGACATTATCGGAACATCATTTTTGTAATAGGCAATGTCTGCCTCTGTGAGCTTTTCGATAAGCTCCTTCATTCGCATAATTTTTTGATTATATGCCATTTGTGTAACTCCTTTCATAGGTTAATTCCGCATATTCCGGCAGAGCAGATATAAAAAGTTCTTTACGATTTATACCGCTTTCATCCCGGTTTAAGCTGACGGTTTTGCCGGACTTCAATTTGACTTCAATGTAGCCAATCACCAAGTCCTGCACATTTGTTGTTGTTTGTAGATACAAAATCAATGTAATCTACCTCCTTTGAAATAAATTTTTATATATAACGAGAGCCTTGCGGCTTTTCGAAATATATCGAGCTTTGAGCCGCTAAGGCTGTTTTTGTATATATAAAAATGCACTCATCGAAAGATAACTTTCTTTGAGTGCATTGTGAGTAAATAACTCGTGTTAAAACCGCAGGGAATAACCCTGCAGCTTTCGGCATTTGTGCCTCTTATTAAAGAGACAGCAGAAATAAAAAAGTGCCTAAAGAATAAATCCTTAGACACTGTGAATACTCTGATAAACTATGATTTCTTTTTTTGAAACCTTGAAACTTATATTGTTATTATACCAGATTTCCAAAATAATTTCAAGTGTTTTTATAAAAGGACTTTCATTATTGCACATTAAGCTGCGTTTTATACTTTGCTTCTGCCTCAAGCAGAACCTTTCTTGCCCTGTTAAACATTGCAGAATCAACTGCCGGAGTATCCCAATAACAGAAGTCGGTCATTTCGCGTTCAGATGAATCAAAATTCGGATCAACCGACCTGTAAATTCTGGTGTATGCTTCTTTGCGTGCTTCTTCGTAATCCATTCCTGTTTCAACTTGTGTTATCAAGTCTGCAAGCATATTTCTTACATTTGCTTCTGCAGCGACATAAAAATCCGGTCTGAGATAAATATCCCTATACTCAAAAATTGCATTGCACGCAATTGGAGAGAGGAGGCCATACCCGTATCCGCCTGACTGACCTGAAAGAACGGCATTGTAAATTAAATTATTTGCTTTGCTTCTCGCTTCAAGATATCCGAGTCCCTGCGATACTTCATCCAGTATACCACTGATTAAATTCTCGGTTATGAGAATGCTTTCCTCGGTTGCGTTTTGCGGAACAGAGGATCCGGGGATTCCTTCTGCCCGAACAGAAACGGACGCCGTAATCAAAAGTGTCAGACCGAGAACAAATGCAAAAATTTTAATTGTTTTCTTCATATCGAAAATCTCCTTTGTAGTGTATTTTTTTGTCCCTTTACTTAATTACACGAAACCGAGATTGATTTTGCAACTTTTATAATTTGTTTTTTTATAAAGCAGGTAAAGAGCGGTTAATCTGCACAAAAGAGTTTAATTATCAAAAAAATAATTGACGCAAAAGCTTTATTTCACAAAAACCTCTTGATTATATTCCGATTTTGGAATATAATATATATAATCATATTGAGGATAAAAACACTATGAAATATATCTGTTTCGGAAATTGCAAAAATACGGGGGATTTCCGTAAGACGTGTAAATGCTCTGTGCAACGAAAGCCGAATATAGCTTATGTGTTTTATCTTGCCGGATTTATGTAAAAATGATGGTGTTTTTCAGCCGGAATTTACTGTTCACCCGCAGGATATCATGATAAAGTTTTCAGCACCGGAGGATAGAGTTGTGCGCACATCAACCGATAGGGTGACTGAGAAGGTGACTGAGAGGGTGACTGAAACAGAGAATCAGCTGCTTGCACTTTTGATGGAGGATCCTGCCTAAACATATGAAGCTCTGTCAAAGAAATTAAATGTCAGCTGGAAAACAATTGGCGGTTTGATAAAGTCATTAAAAAGCAAAAATATAATTTGCAGAGTCGGCTCGGACACGAAAGGTTACCGGCAGATTACGCTGAAGAATTAGGTGGTGCAAATGAAAAATAAATTCAGAACAGCGAGACAATTAAAAAAATTAAAAGTTATTGAAGCAGCCGAATTGTTGGGAATTTCTCAGCCTACATTGAGTGCATGGGAAACAGGAAATAAAGCACCATCCGTTGAGGGATTAGAGAAAATGGCAGACCTCTATGGTGTTACAACGGACTTCCTACTCGGACGCACAGACAGCAAACTTAGCTTTGATAACATGGCTATCCTTAATAAAAAGCTACTGCCGATTATGCACGAAAAACCTGTGTGGTCTGCAAAGCACGGTTGGATGCTCGTTGATTGTGCAAAGTCACATCTGGTGGGATGTGATATTATCATTTCCTTTGAACAAGCAGAGGATTTGTTTATAGCTCCGCCCAAATTTGCCGAAAGCAGTATACCAAATTCAGAACCGCTTTCGAGGAGTGAGTTGCAATATGGACTGCAAATATGGGTGGAACCAATCTCTGCCGACAGTAGCTTAAGGGAAGAACTGCGAGGCCGGTATCGTGTAAAGCATCATGCTATTGAAAATGAATGCGGCAACCGTTTTTCACTGGATAGCTATGGTGCAAAATGGCTTGCGTTTTCAGAAAAATCGGAGGATAGACGATAAACGGATAATAATCGAGTAGGGGCAATCCCTCATTTTGTGTAAACCTCAAATTTAGCTCCAAAATGATGATATAATCT
>URAN01000004.1 GCA_900545865.1 uncultured Eubacteriales bacterium | reverse complement strand
CACCTCTTGAATTTAGGTAATATATTTATATGTCAAATTCTGTCCTGTTATTTCATATTTCAAAGTATGAGTCAATTATTATTTCCGCATTTCATAATATGTTTAAGCATTTAATGTCTTAAACTTAACAGTTTAAACATACCGTTTGTTATTATATGAAGTTATCGGACTGAACCATAATAATTTTATTGACGCATAAACCGTCCCGGTGATGTGCCCGTTATCCGTTTGAAGGCTCGGATAAATTCAGCCCGACGGAAGCCGACATCTGTTTGACAAATTTATCTGTGCAAAAACGCCTGCCGGAAGGTGGCTTAACCCCGATGAGCTTGCGGGACCGGCGGTATTTCTCGCAAGCGATGCATCAAATGCGGTGAACGGACACATCCTTTAAGTGGACGGAGGTATATTGGCGTATATCGGCAAACAGCCGCAATAGACGCTTAAAGGAACGGAGAGATACACGGATAATATGCATATTCCGTATAAGATGTAGAATTTAAAACCAATAATTTAAAATATCAGTTAAACAGTAGCTTTATGCGTTTAAACTTGTTTTGAAGTGGTGCTCTTTCTTGTCGGGGCGTTTATTATCTTTTCGGTTTAACAAGGAATGTGATATTATGTTACAATCACAGAGGCGGCGGGTTGTCTGCGGTGTCACGAGATTATTTTATTATGAAAAATGCGGCAAGCCGAAAAGGCTTGTCGCAGTATGGTACGCCTGATGCGATTCGAACGCACGACCTTCAGAGTCGGAGTCTGACACTCTATCCGGCTGAGCTACAGGCGCATATTAACATAACTTAGAATATTATATCATACGTCACCTCATTTTTCAAGCGTTTTAATAAAATTTTTTGAAATTTTATTCTGTAGTTGTCAAACATATGTTACATCATCGCCCAAAACTTTGTTATCGCCGTTGATGTCCATAGCCTTCGCTGTTTCCTAATTTGCATCCGTTGATTTTGACTGATAATATCTTTGTGCCTCGGTAATATCAACTGTTCCGTGTTTCGGTTTCGGTTTTTCCGAAAGGATATTCAACAATTGCGGCGGTGGTATAATGTGTGCGGATTTTTATAAAAGATTTGTTTTGAAAGGGTAGGGGTATTCAGCAGATTTGTGCTAAAAAACAGCACATTAAGCTATATATTTTGAATCGGATATGTGTTATACTTAAAAAACAAAATAAGACGGAGTAAAGCATTTTCGGCCGAAATGTTTTACCCCAAAATATTATAATGGGAGAATGATAAACATGAATATTAACAACATTCCGATTAATGAGCTGGGAAAAGGAAGCAATATCAAGCTTGATGTCTGTGAGGCAGAGGTAGATATGTATTGGAAAGTCGCAATCGAGGTTCTGGAGTGTATCAAGGAAAATAATGACAAGGGTGAACCCACCGTTATGGTTG
Organism: uncultured Eubacteriales bacterium; assembly: GCA_900545865.1. Lineage (GTDB taxonomy): Bacteria > Bacillota > Clostridia > Monoglobales > Monoglobaceae > UMGS1820. The sequence goes on along the minus strand of URAN01000004.1, from coordinate 97,601 downwards.
TTCCTTACGGTCCGCTCGGCCCGTACAGCCGCCTTGTGTATCTTGTAAATAAGTATCGCATAAGCCTTAAAAACTGTGTTTTTATAAATATGGACGAATATTTAAAATCCGAGAGCGAGTATATTGACGACGACAATCCGCTTTCGTTCAGAGGGGGAATGAACCGAATTTTTTACAGCAAAATAGATGATGAGCTGAATCTGAAACCCGAAAACAGGATATTCCCCAAGCCGGGCGAAGAACACATTATTATGGACACGATAAATAAGTACGGAAAGCTCGATATGGCGTTTGGAGGAGTCGGCATAAACGGACACTTTGCGTTCAACGAACCGCCCGAACCGAATGAGTGTGTATCAAATGAAGAGTTTGCGAACCGTATGACAAGAGTTTTAAAGATAAGCCGTGAAACAAAGACGATAAACGCGTTTATGAACTGCGGCGGAGATTTGAACGGGATTCCCGAATATTGCATAACGGTAGGTATGCGTGAGATATTCAAGGCGAGAAAAATAAGAATGTGTATGCCGCGCGACTGGAACGCGGGTGCGCTGAGAAAAATTCTGCACGGTGATATTACTGCGGCCGTTCCCTGTTCGCTTTTCCAAAATCACCCTGATGCAAAGCTGTATGCGGCGGCGGTTGCGCTGGAATCGCCCACGCCCGAAATCCGCATTTATAACAAATAAGGTGATTGACGTGACGAACAGAAAATTTATCAGCGGCGGCACGGTCGTTTTAGAGAACAGGTGTGTCAAGGCAACAACGGTAATCGAAAACGGCATAATATCCGATATTTTACCGCCGTCGGAAAAAACCGAAAACGGAGAAGTGATTGACGCATCGGGGATGTATGTGATGCCGGGTTTTGTTGAGATACACGCGCACGGCGGCGGTGGGTTTGATTTTATGGATGCAACCGAGCAAGCGTTTGCGGAAATAGCGGCAACACATTTGAGACACGGAACAACATCAATCCTGCCGACAACGGTTGCGTGCAGCATCGAATCAATGGAAAGGCTGTTTGATGTTTACAGAAAGGTGAGCGGCCGCTCAAAAATAAATATGCTCGGATTGCATCTGGAAGGTCCGTACATATCATATGAGATGAAAGGCGCGCAAAATGCGGCATTTGTCCGCAACCCGTCAAAGAAAGAAATTGACAGGCTTATCGATAATAACGGCGATATAATAAGAATGTGTACCGCCGCGCCCGAGCTTGACGGAATCGAGTATATGTCAAAGCGTATGACAGATAAAAATATAACGCTTTCGGTCGGACATTCGAACGGAATATGCGCCGATGCAAGGCGTGCGAAAGAGCTTGGTTTTACGCATATGACGCATTTGTATTCGAATACCCCGAGTGTGCGCAAGATTAATCAAGTCGTGTATGCCGGGCTTTTAGAGGCGGCATATCTCTATGACTTTGATATAGAGCTGATAGGTGACGGACACCATATTGCAAAAGAAGTGTTACAGCTTGCTTTGAAATTCAAGGGCGCGGACAGAATCAATATGACATCCGACGCTATGCGCGCCGCCGGAACGAATGCGGACGCGAGCTGGCTCGGTGAAATCCTACCCGAAAACCGCGTTATCATAGAGGATGGCGTGGCAAAGCTGCCGGACAGGAGCTTTTTTGCCGGCAGCATAGCCACGGGTGACGTTATGCTCAAATGGGCGGTCAATACCTGTGGTATAAATATCTGTGACGCGTCAAAAATGCTGTCAAAAACCCCATCGAGGGTGATAGGCGAATCGCGAAAGGGAGTAATCCGCCGCGGCGCGGATGCGGACATCATTTTTGCCGACAGGAATTTGGATATAAAGCGCGTGTTTACGGGCGGCAGAGAAATTTAGTATGGGAGATTGACACAATGAAAATTAAATTTTTAAACCCGAATGAAGAATTCAGCCTTGCGATGAAAGATTTTTCGGCATTGCACGGCTTTGAAATTTCGGGCGAAAATGCCGATATAACGGTTAAAACCGAAAAGACGGACAGCTCTGAAATCCGAATTTGCAAAAAAAATGACAAGGTTGTATTTTATCTGAATAAGGAATATCAAGTATTCAGGGCACTTACGATTTTAAAACAGCTCGGGAATACCGATTTTGAATACCGCGAACCCGTTATGTTTGAAACCTGCGGCGCGATGTTTGACGGGTCACAGGCAAGCTCGCTTATGAATATCGAGTCGTGCAAAAAGATGATGCTTTATCTTGCGTCAATGGGTTATAATATGATGATGCTGTATTGCGAGGATTGTTATGATATTGACGGCGAACCGTATTTCGGCAATATGCGTCCGCGGTATAGCCACAGCGATTTTAAAACGCTTGACGACTATGCGTATTCTTTGGGAATAGAGCTTATACCGTGCATACAAACATTGGGGCATCTGACCGAGGCGATAAAACGTCCGCCGTATGCGGCAATATCCGACCGCCCCGATATATTAATGGTCGGTGAGGATAAGGTTTATGCTCTGATTGACAAGATGATAAACACGATGTCAAAATGCTTTAGGTCAAAGAGGATACATATAGGTCTTGACGAGGCGTGGGATTTGGGACTCGGGAATTATCTCAAAAAGAACGGCTATCACACGTGTTCCGAAATTATGACCGAGCATTTGCGGCGCGTGAACGAAATCCTCATAAAATATAATATGCGCCCGATGATGTGGAACGATATGTTTTTCAGAGGAAAGTCAAAGAATAACGAGTATTATGATGACGGTATACATTTTACAAAAGACGATAAAGGGCTTGTGCCGAACGGTATGAGTATAATCTATTGGGATTATTATCATTTTGACAAAGAAACGTACAGACGTTTTTTGACGGAAAGCAAGATAATATGCGATAATGTCATATTTGCCGGCTGTGCCAGAAATGTGAGAACGTTCGGTGCGCATCTCAAAAAGTCGATTGCGACAACCGATGCTGCTCTTGCCGTCTGCAAGGAGCAGAAAATAAAAGAAATTTTTGCGACGGTATGGGGTGACGACCATAGGGAAAGCAGTACATTTGCCGTTTTGCCTGCACTGGTTCACTTTGCCGAACATATGTATTCGGCGGACGATTGTATAAATGAGGATAAGTTAAAGAGCCGATTTAAAGCTTGTACAAATATTGAATTGAGCGCGTTTGAGGATATTTCGGCATTTGACCTTGTGTCGGGATATAACGACAAGGACATAAATAATTTGGCGGTGAGCCGTGTATGTATGTGGCAGGACATAATGCTCGGCATTTGCGACAATAATATGAAGGACACGGATATGTCGGCGCATTACGGCGAGCTGGCAAAAAGAACGGAGAACAGCGCAAAGAAATATCCTCAGTTTAAAAATATGTTTCAATTCTACAGCGCCCTTGCAAAGGTGATTGAAATAAAACAGTATTTAGGAATAAAATTGGTGCGTCTGTATAAAGACGGCAACAGAGAGGGGCTGAAATACGAGAGGGATAACACCCTGCCCTTGTTATACGAGCGAATGTGTGAGCTGCGAAGGCTGCATCGGCGGCATTTCTTTGACGAGTATAAGGCGATAGGCTGGGAAATTCTCGATATACGCTATGGCGGCGCAATTATGCGGATTGATACGGCGATGTTGCGAATAGATGATTATTTGAACGGAAATATATCGTCAATCGAGGAATTTGAGGAAGAGCGGTTGAGTTTCAGCGGAAAAGACGGCGACCTTGTTCCCGATGTTCAGACCTATCAAATGCTTTGCAGCGCAAGCCGTCTCTAATGACGAGCCGACCCGAGGCAGACATAAAAAATAATAATGCGGACGTTTATCAGATAATGCGTCCGCATTATTATTTTAAAATTATACGCGATATTTCCGAGGAGAAATACCGGTGTGTTTCTTAAAGTACCTCGAGAAATAGTTTTGGTTTTCCGTTCCCACACACTTTGAAATTTCGTTTATGGACAGGTCGGTGTTTTCAAGTAATTCTATCGCCTTTGTTATCTTTAGTTTTATCAGATATTCTTTCGGGCTGACCCCCTGTGAGGCGGTGAACAGATGTGTAAAGCGGCTTACGCTCATATTGCAAAATTTCGCATATTCGGTGATGGGTCTGTTTAGGTTATATTCAAGATACATTTTTTTGCAAACATTTTTGATAATGCTGTTCAGCGCAGGGCTGATGTCCGAACCGTTACAGGCGACATTTCGGGCTATGACGGAAAGTATTTGTATCAGATACCCCGAACAGAATTGCGGATAAAAAGACTTTTGCATATGAAAGTCCTCTGTCATTCGGGAAAACAGAGATTCGATTCTTGAATCCGTACCCGTTTTATAAACCCTCTTGTCATACAGATTAAGCGAACGCAAAAGCTTGGCGCATTCCGTTCCGCTGAAGTGTGCATAATACGAAACGGACTTTATTTCCGCCTTAAAGCGATAACTCTGCGGCTCTTTGGGATGATATATTATAACACTTCCGCTCGGTACGGGATATTCGCTGTCCGAATCATTGGGGTCATCATTTATAAAGCATACACCTTTGTGTATATAAAGAATGTGCCAGTCACGGCGGCCGCTCGGACGAAAGCTTCCTACATCCGTTCCGTACAGAACCTGCCGGTCACAGCTGTTTAAATGCAGATAATCATCCGAGACGTATTCCGAACTGAATATATGCTCCATTTTTATTCCTCCGAACAAATTCTTTTTTTATATGATAATATATTTTAAAATATTTGTCAAGGGCGATAACGTTGGTGACCGCGGATTTTGAATGAGTGAACAAATTATGAACAAAACATATATTTGTAGGGGCGGCCCCGTGTGGCCGCCCGTAATATGTTCATCGAAATATATGAGTATCCATATAAATTTATGACATTTGCTCGTATGCTCGGGCGCCCACACGGGGGCGCCCCTACGGGTTTATGTCGAAATTCACAAAAAATTAACTCATTCAAAAACCGTGCGTTGGTGACCGCGGATTCATTGCTCAGAGTTATAAATCATTGTTTAAAAATTCCCGTTTATTGAGTCAATTAAGTTTGACTGTTGTTTTCGGCAAATACCCCAATTATGACCCCTTGACATTGTGATATGTTTTTTATAAAATATTGTATAGGATTTTGTAACAAGGGGGAATTTTGAATGAATGATTTAACGAAAAATCGAGCCAATCCGTTTGATAAGGCATATTTTATCAAACCCGATACGGATTTTGATAAAACCGATAAGACTTATGCACCGCTTTTCAGAAAAACCTTTGAAACGTATGATAACATAGAGTCGGCAGAGGTTCTGGTGTGCGGACTTGGGATAGGCTATTTTTATATAAACGGAAGGGCGGTATCGGAGGATTTGTTTACCGCTCCGGTGAGCGATTACAATAAAACATTGTGGTTTAACCGATACGATGTGACTGATTTGATTAAAAGCGGAAAGAATGTTATTTCCGCAATCTGCGGCAACGGTTGGTATAATGAAGCGATAGAGAATGTGTGGCATTGCGAAACGGCGTCGTGGCGCGATGTTCCGAAACTGATTTTAACGCTTTATGTAAACGGAAAGGCAGCTGTCGTAAGCGATACAAGCTGGAAATATTCGTTGACCTCTCCCGTGACATTTAATCAGCTGCGCAGCGGTGAAACTTTTGACGCGCGGCTGTTTGATGAAAAGTGGAACACAGCTGAATATAACGACAGCGGTTGGAAGAACGTCCGTGAGGACGACACGCCGCCGACGGGAGTATTTCGTGAATGCCTGTGCGAACCGATAAGAGAATGTTCGGTATACGATGCGGTTGATATGATTAACATCGGTGATGACAAATATGTTTTTGATTTCGGACAAAACATATCGGGATACATACGAATGACGGTTGAACAGGAAAGCGGAGATGTGATAACAATTCGTTATGCAGAGGCGCTGAACGATGACTACAGCCGCGAATTGAACGATATGGAAACGTTTTATCCGGGGTCGGAGTTTATGACGGACAGATTCATATCCGGCGGCAAAAAAATAACGTGGTCGCCGAAGTTTGCATATCACGGATTCAGATATGTGATAACAGACGGACTCAAGAACCCCAAAAAGGAGAATATCGGCGCGGTATTCGTTCATCAAGACATAAAAATCCGTTCGGATTTTGAATGTTCCGATGACAGGCTTAACAAGTATTTTAAGGCGGGGCAAATATCAACTCTGTCAAATCTGTTTTATATGCCGACCGATTGCCCCACGCGCGAGAAGTTCGGCTGGACAAATGACGCACAGGCATCGGCAGAACAGATGCTGACAAATTTTGAAACTGAAAAATTGTTTGAAAAATGGCTAACGGATATATATGACGCACAGCGCGGCGACGGGGCTTTGCCGGGGGTTGTGCCGACATCGGGATTCGGATACGAAACTTATACCGGTCCGGTCTGTGACGGAGTACTGTTTGAGATTCCGTACAGGCTATATATCCATACGGGCGATACAAAATATCTTAAAAATTCGTATCCGTATTTTATAAAATACCTTGAATTTTTAAAGGGCAAAGCCGATGAAAACGGAGATGTTTATTATGGGTTGGACGATTGGGCGGCACCGACCGAAGATAAGGTTCATTCGGCGTTTATCAACGCTGTTTTAACGGTCAAGTTTTTGAGAATCACTATTCTTGCGGCAGGCATTTTGAAACTTGAATGCTCCGACCTTGAATCACGGCTTAATCGTTTGGTTGCCGATATAAAGCATAAATATATAATGTCGGACGGAAGATGCAATATCGATAAACAGACCGCCGTTGCAATGCTGATTTATCATAATATTTTCGATGAGATAAGTCCGCTTGCCGAACAACTGAAAGAACTGGTCGAAAAAGAAGATTTTCATCACGATTGCGGAATGGTCGGGCTGAGACATTTGTATATCGCGCTCAACAAATGCGGCTTAGAGGAATACGCATATAAAATAATTACGGCGGACGGAAAGCCGTCATACTCGCAATGGTTTGACTGCGGCGCGACAACGCTTTGGGAGCTTTGGAACAGAGACGCATCGCGGAATCATCATATGTATTCCGATTTTATGTCGTGGATTATAAAAACAGTGTTGGGTATCAATACCGACTTTTCGGATATTTACAAGCCTGTGGCGCATATTTCGCCTCGGTTGTTCAAAAATATCGATTGGGCAAAGGGCGGTGTAAAAACAAGATTCGGCGAAATCCGCGTAAGCATTGTGAAGAATTCTGTCTTATCCGAGATTGAAATAACCGTTCCCGACGGTATTGCCGTGTACTTCTGCGGCGAAAAGTTAAAGAGCGGAAAAAATAAAAGAATAATAAAATTTATATAACAAAAGCCTGCGTGCGGCATTGACTAATTTGTCGGACGCAGGCTTATTTTTGTACCCGTAAAGGTTTTGGGCATAATCATTTTGCGGTATTGAGATGGTGTGACCTTTGTGTATTTTTTAAAGATGTCACAAAAATACTTGTTGTCCGAATAACCGATGCGCAAACATATTTCTCCCACTTTTTTATCTGTATAAAGCAGCATTTTTTTCGCCATATTAACGCGGTATTTTTGAAGGTATTCTTTAAAGTTTATACCCATATCTTTTTTGAAAACCGATGACATATACGGCAGAGTATAGTGAAAATCCTCTTGTGCGCGAACGAGAAGGTTATCATCAGCATAATTTTCGGCTATCAGCTGAAGGAGTTTTATGGTTATGTCCGAAACCTCGGCTTCGGACTGTCCGCTGTATTTGGGTTGTAATATTTTAAATATCAGCGCAATCAGACGGTGTTTGAGTATTTCGGATGAAAATATGTCAGGGTTCATAAGTTCATTTTTTATGCTTAATATGGAATCTAAAATTTCACCCGTTGAATCTTTCATAATGTGCCGCGGCACACGGTGAATCATCTTTTTGCCCGGAACGTCAAAATACGGTGTGGATAATAAGTCCGACAGGTTTTTACAATACCCGATTGACGGGTATATCGACTTGGGTATAAATAAAAAATTTATTATCTCAAAGTCGCCCGTACACGTGTATTCGTGAATATCGCCGAGGTCAATAAATATAAAGTCTCCGTCCGTCATTTCGCAATCATAAGCATTTAACGTGTGCTGTACAAGACCGTGCTTTACATACATAAGCTCAAAAAATTCATGCGAGTGCATCGGTGAATGGGAATCTGTGGGATAGTTTATATTTATTGGAAGCTCTTCCGAAATATACCAATCGTGTAAATGTATTGCCATAAGTTTGACCCCCTTTAATAATTAAATGAATAAGTTTGCTCAATTGATTTTTTGCTTATTATAATATAAAATTTAATTAAAGTCAATACCGTTTTTAAATTGTATTTCGGAAAAAGAAATACTCGATGCATCATAAATCCGCAAGGGGACAGTCGGCATAGTTTGAGTGCAGACCGACAAAGGGCGCAGACAGAGCGGAGAATCACAAATTTACAAATTAAAATCGGAGGATTCATATGAGATTAAATGAAATTATTAAATTCAATGCAAAAAAATGCTTAAAAGTTGTTGCGGTTATATTCATTTTATTAATTTACAGCTGTTGCACAGCGGCGGAAACCGAGAATCTTTTGTCGGTTGATTTTAATAACAACCCCTATATTCCCGATTTGCTTTTAAGCTCGAATGCGAAATGTCGTATAGTGAGCAAAAAAACATCATATCTGGAAATATCACCCAACTGGGCAAATAAGGGTTTTAATTTAAGCCGTGCAGTAAAATCCGAAAACAAATGGTACAGCTTAGGCTTTGAATTTAAAATAGTGGAAAAGGGCGGAGGATACCAGCTTATGCTGTCCGAGGCAAAATCGGAAACAGACGGAACGGAAGCATATCGTCAGTTCGGAATATTAAGGCTGACGGACGGAGATAGGTTTATGGTTGCCGGAAAAGAACTTGACGGAATCAAATGCCAAAATACCCAATGGTACTTGTACAGTTTGAAATTTAATCCATACACAACGGAAATAAAGGCTAAAATTTCACTGAAAAACAACCCATCGGATTATGCCGAGTATAACGGAACGGTCGGAAACATCGGTTCGTGGGGGATCGGTATTCCGATACGGGAATACGATACGCTTAAATTCACGTATGACGGCACAATAGATATAGCGGATATAGACCTTTCCGTTTCGAAAGACGAGCCGATATATACAAGGGTCACAAGTGCAAAGACAGGCAATATCTTTTCGGCGGAGGATGAAAAAAGCGTTACCGCAGAGTTCGAAAACGTGCTGACAAGCACGGCAAACGCCAATATATCATATGAGGTTTTTGATGAAAACGGAAATGTAACCGAACGAAAAAGCATCGGTTCGGTTACATTAAAAGCGGGCGAGAAGATTCAAAAGAATATAAAGCTTGGTATAAATGATTTCGGAATTTATAAAGTAATATTTCGAATTGAGGGAAATTCAAACGGAGAAAGTTTTTCGTACAGTTCGTCAAAATTCGCTTTGTCGGTTGCCGATAAGCTGAGCAACGCCGAAACGGGAAACCCGAAAATGAGAGTAAATATCCCATACATATACGATTTTGGCGAGTGGGAAAAATTAAAGGCGGTTATAACCGACGCGGGAATAACCGGGGTGAGAAAGGATCTGACGTGGTATGACACAGAGCCGAGCAAGGGCAATTATGTTTCGCCGAATGTGACCTGTTGGTATGAAGATGCCGAGAAAAGAAATATCTCTAATACGGTGGTGCTTTCGGCAACGAACCCGGTTTATAACAACGGAATTTGGGCGAACTCATATGCTCATCTGTTAGGAGCAAACGCATATGCCGCATGGGAAAAGTATGTCACATATTGTGCCGTAAATTATCAGGGACTTGTCACCGATTATGAAATATTAAACGAGCCGAATTGGAATATGTCGGCACAGGTCTATGCCGATTATTTAAAACGTGCAAACAGAATAATAAAAAAATTTGATAAAACAGCAAAGGTTACGGGCTTTGTGACAGGAAGCGTTCCGTGGGACTGGATAGAAAATCTCTTAAATATAATCAAAGACAATCCATCGGAATATTTGGATGTGCTCAGCGTTCATCCGTATGATTTTGACGACGGAGATTATAAAACGGTTATTGAGAACGAAAGCTGGGGCATACGAATCAGAGATGCCTTGTACCTGTCAAAGATTGACCGAATTAAAGCACTCATGCAACAATATAACTGCGGCGGCTTGGGTCTGAATGTTTCGGAAATGGCAATAACGTCAACCACGGGGGTTTGTTCGCCGACGCGCCAGGCGGCAGAGCTGGCACAGCTTATGACGATTGATGCGGCGCAGAATAAGACGGACAGTATATACTGGTACTGTCTTGAAAACACAATGGAGCGCGGCGACAGAGATTATACGGAATATGACATTGAAGGGAATTACGGACTTGTCGGAAACAAATATGATGTTGTGCCATATGCGGCAAAACCGTCATATCTTGCGGCGTGCGCATATAACAAAATTGTCGGCGGCGGCACTTATGTAAGTACGGTGTCGAAAGACGGAGCGAAGGCGTACCGTTTTAAAAAGAACGGCAGGGACGCCGCTGTTCTTTGGTCAGAGGAAACGGAGCAAAACATTTGCCTTGATTTGGGTGTAAACAGCGTATCGGTATATGACAAATACGGGAACAAGCTCGGCGATATTAAGTCCGACAACGGTAAATTCAGCTTTAATGCCGGGTTTGAGCCGATTTATATAACGGGAAACATCAATAAATTCGAGTTGTCGCAAAATGAGATTTTCGTTTCAAAGAATAGTCAAAATGTTTCGAGCGGTGACACGGTTAGGGTGAACATATCCGATTCGAGAAACCGAAATCTCAGAGCAGAGATAATTTCGCCCGGTGCAGTTAAGACCGAAAACATAAATTCGTCCGGCGGAACAATCGGATTTGATGCAAAGATCGGGGGATTGGGAAAGGCGGAGGATTCGCTGACGATAAAATTATATAACGGCAACGACTTGGTGTATGCGGCAAAAACTCATTTTATGAGCCAATCGCTGACGCTGAACAAGCTAAAGGGTACAGGTATTAACGACTTTACAATAAATACGGGGACAACCGATGTCGATGTCGAAATCTTTGCCGAGAATGTCAAAAGCGATGCGGCGGCAAAGCTGATAACCGCATATTATGCGAATGACGGAACGCTTATGCAAACGAATTTGACAAATGTCGAAGCGACAAAACGAGGCGTTTTAAATCGGAATATCGCACTTGATATACCGAACGGTTGTTACAAAATCAAGTTTTATTTGTTCGGTTCGGAAAAGAATATAGTTCCGTACAGCAAACCGCTTGTATGCTACACAAATAATTAGATTCATATATGGCGATTGCAAAGTAATATAAAGGAGGTTCATTTGAATGAAGTCAAAGAAAACAAAACGAGGATTTTGGCTGCGTGCCGCATCAATGGTATTATCAGCATTGCTTTTGTGTCCAATGCAGGGGATTTATTCCGAACAGTCAGCGGATAACGTGTCATCGGGCGAATTTTTAAAGGTTGATTATAATTCCGAAGATTACCCGCCGCTTGTCAAAGGTGACGGCGGCGAACCGAAGCATTATATATCTGATGCGACAATAGGCGGCGTAAATCAAAAGTGTATGACAATTATGCCCGACTGGACGAACTGGGGTTATGCATTTGAATCACCCGTTCCGAAAGATGACGGTGACTATGAGGTTTCGTTTGATTTCAGCGGCGAGGGATTGTCGACACAGTTTTATACGGTGTCGCTTGTTGAAAAAGCGTCACTTATCGGTGAGGCGGTTTATCACCAGTTCGGCTTGCTTAAAATTACCGACAGCGGCGATTTTATGATTGCGGGCAGTGCGACAAGCGGAATCAAGTACAGCGAAAAAAAGTGGTATAACTATCGTTTGATTTTTAATCAGGTGTCGGGCAATCTAAAGCTTGTGATAACAGAGAAGGATAACCCCGAAAACAAAGCGGAATATAGCGGTGCGTGTTCGAGCACAAGTGCGTCCGCATGGGGTGCGTCAATGCCCGACAGAAGCTATGATATGTTAAGGTTCGGTATTACCGGAACGTTAAATATCGCAAATATTTCGGTTGCCGAATCAACTGTTGACCCTTTGTCATTCGGTGTGACATCGAATCAGGTCGGCAATATCTTTTCTATGAATGATGAGAAAAAGCTTGACGTTTCGGTCAGAAACAAGCTCGGTTCGGCGGCGGATGTAAAAATCGAGTATGAGGTAACAAACGAGGACGGTAACAGTATAGACAAAGGCTCGGTCGGTGAAATGGAACTGGGTGCGAGAGAAACGGCGGATTTTTCGGTTGTGCCAAAGGTTGAACGATATGACTGTTATGATATAACGTTTAAATATACGTGCAAAAATAAAAGTACGGGTGAAACAGCGGAGAGAAAAAGCAAAAATTATATGTTTTCGGTTGTGAACAAGAGGGAAGAGGGCGAACCTTTAAATCCTTTCACAGCGGTAAACGTTGCATATATGGAAAGCGATGAGATGTGGCAGAGCTTTAAACAGCTTATGCTTCAGGTCGGGATTTCGGCAATGCGAAAGGATTATACGTGGTATGATACCGAGCCGTATGACGGCGAGAGGGGAAAGTATATAGAAAATCCCGTTCGTCACAGGCATTTTAAAGATGCGGTTGAATCGGGAATAGGAAATCTTGCGATTTTGGGTATTCAAAATCCGCTTTATTCACCGACAGGTAAAACGTGGGATAATTCAACGCTTTATAATAACGATTCACCCGAGATGTGGATGGGTTATCAAAGATACCTTGAATATTCGGTCAAAAAGCATAAGGATGACGTGACATATTGGGAGGTAGTGAATGAACCGAACTGGGTTATGTCAGCCGAAACATATTGCAAAATATTAAAGATGGCTGCACCGATAATCAAGAAAAACGACCCCGACGGAATTGTAATGGGACTTTGTACCGGTTCGATGCCGTGGTCGTGGATAGAGGGTGTCTTTCAGATACTCGGCAAGGATGCGGAAAAGTATATGGACGTAATAACCATTCATCCGTACGATTTTGACAGCGGCGAGTACAAAACCGAAATACCGGGCGAGAGCTGGTCAACTCTTTTCAGAGATGATGTTTATGAGGACAAAATCGTAAAGATGAAAGAGCTGATGAAAAAATACGATATTGACATTCCTCTTGAAATAACAGAGCTTGCCGTATCATCAACACCGCTGATTTCATCGGTTAAGGGACAGGCGGCGGACTGTGCTCAAATGTTTGCGACAACAAAGGTTCAGGGAATTGTTGAAAAGGTTTATTGGTACTGTATGGAAAATACGGGAATAAGAGGAACGAGTTATGTAAAAGACGGGGATACGGAGGCTAATTTCGGACTTGTAGGAAACCATGCGGATGTCGTACCCTATGCGGCGAAACCGTCATATCTTGCTCTTGCAGCTTATAATAAAATGATAGGCAGAGCAGAATATATTGACGGCTTGATATACGATACGACAACGAGAGCGTACAGATTCAAGCGCGGTGACGGAAAGCAGGTGATTATGCTTTGGAATGACAGAGGATACGAAAACATTGCGCTTGACCTCGGTACGGATAAAATCGATATTTATGATCTGTACTCAAACAAAGAGGGCGAAATTTCATCGAACAACGGTGTATATAACTTTACAGCGAATTTCGAGCCGATATATATAGTCGGGGATTTCAAAAAATTCGAACGGACGAACAGCGTAATATCCGTTGACAATGCCAAAATCAAGGCGGTAAAAAATGATAACTGCGTCTTTAATATAACTGACACAGAATCGAGAAATTTAAGAATTGAGGCGGTCGGTACACCGAACGCGGTGATAGAGCAAAATACGGGCATCATAGACGGAAAAGGAAAAATTGAGGTAAAAACAACGGATAATGCATTTCAAGAAGAGCCGATTTGCGTAAAAGTGTATGACGGAGAAAACCTCTTGTATTACGCAAAATATTATGCGGTAATACAAAAAGGCGGAGTATCGGCGAGCTATGAGCTGACAAAAGAACAGACCGGTGCGGACAGAAATGCAATAGCGGTATCGGTCACAAACGAAACGGCGGGAATACCGCTTGACGGAATACTTACGGCAGATTTCACCAAGATGTCGGGCAAGAGAGAAATAAGACGATTAATCGGTTTGAAACCCGGCGAAACGGGAACGGTTTATCTCAATGTTCCCAAAACGCCTTACATAAAATCGGTTGAAACAACGGCAAAGATTGACCTCGGTGACGGTTTTAAACTGGATAAAAAGATTTCGTATATCAATGACATAAACGTGCGATATAACAATACAGGCAAAAAGGATTGGACGGTCTTTGACGGGAATACGGACAAAGGCGATATTTTTGCCGCCGATGATGAGCTTGCGGCAGAGTCATACTCTGAACTTTTTAACGTCAAATGGGGCGGCACTGACGATTGTTCCTTTAAGGGAACGCTTTTATGGGATGAAGATAATTTATATGTTTATTGTGATGTAAAGGATGATGTTTTATATCAAAAAGAGGAAGGTGATAAAATATGGATGGGTGATTGCTTGCAGATAGGTTTTCAGGATGCGGATATGATAGGTATGGGCGTCGGAAACACCAATATCGAATATACGGAAATAGGTGTTGCAAAGGGCGGCAAGAGTGAGGATGACGTACAGGTGTACAGATGGTCTATACACCCGAGTACAACGATGAATTACGGTGTTGTTAATAATTGTGATATAAAAATTGACAGGGTGAACAACCACACGATTTATAAAATGGTCTTTCCTTGGACGGAAACAATAGGCAGAGAAAAGGTCGAGGCGGGAGCAACGCTGAAATTCAACATTATCGCAAACGATAATGACGGCAGCGGCAGACGCGGTTTTGTCGTTTTGACAAAAGGAATAGGCGAGACGAAAAACGCAACCATGTTCGGCAATATAAAATTAGTAAAATAATTAAAATTTATAAAAAGAAAAGAGGATTTAAAAATGTGTAAAAAGATGAATTTAAAAAGACTTTCGGCAATGGTTTTGACCCTGACAATGCTGATAAGCGTTTTTGGGTTCGGACAAATGACCATCGTAAATGCAAACGGCGGCGGAATTTCAATTTTCAGTGCGGATTTTGAACAAGAGCCGTACCCCGAATTTGTACAGATGTCAAACGGTGGTAAACCGCAATTCTCGGTTGAAAACGGAGTGGCATATATAAATGACGACCCGGGTTGGTCTTACGGAGGTTTTGTGTTCGATGATGCAATTTCAACCAGTGAATACGAAATAGAATTTGATTTTAAGATTTTGAATTATTATAACAATTACGGTGTTGTTTACCTGACGGACGAAGAGCACGGCGGCAGCAATCAGCCGGGCGAGTTTAGACTTATAAACCTAAATAACGGGGCGTTGTCGGTCGGCGGCACATCGGTAAATGTTGCATATGAAAATGACAAATGGTTCAGCTATAAAATGACCGCCAACAGCGCCGACGGGACATATTCTGTCACCGTAACCGAAAAAGATAACGCAACAAACACGGCAACGGCGAGCGGTTCGGGCTTTCCGACAAAAGCATTGAACACAATGATGTTCGGAACGGCGTGTAAAATACATATTGATAATATCAATGTGACAAAGCTTGTTGATGCACCCAAGGTTTTATCGGTTAAATATTTCGGACAAGACGGTAAAAAACAAACCCTGCCGGGGGTGGCAACAACCGGTATAGCGGTTAGTTTTTCGGACAAGATGGATTTGGCGTCGCTTAAATCCGCTGTTTCGTACAAAGGCTCTGACGGTGTAAATATAGCGAACGAGGGTACGTTATCGGAGGATCAGATGACGTATACGTTTAATCTTTCAAAAAAATTGAATGGAGGGGCTGATTATACTCTCGGAATATCTACGGCGGCAAAGTCAATATATGATGCAGCACTCGCAAGCGCTTATACTTTAATTGAAACAGCATCGGACGGAGCGGTCATATTTGATGCCGATTTTGAAAAACGTATTCCCGAATTTGTTCAGTTATCGAATAGCGGCAAGCCGAAATTTTCGGTTGAAAACGGAGTGGCATATATAAATGACGACCCGGGTTGGTCTTACGGAGGTTTTGTGTTCGATGATGCAATTTCAACCAGTGAATACGAAATAGAATTTGATTTTAAGATTTTGAATTATTATAACAATTACGGTGTTGTTTACCTGACGGACGAAGAGCACGGCGGCAGCAATCAGCCGGGCGAGTTTAGACTTATAAACCTAAATAACGGGACAATGTCGGTCGGCGGCACATCGGTAAATGTTGCATACGAAAACGACAAATGGTTCAGCTATAAAATGACTGTTGACAGCGGCAGCGGTGAATATACCGTAACGGTAACGGAAAAAGACAATCCGACCAATACGGCAACGGCGAACGGCTCGGACTTTCCGACAAAGGCATTGGACAGAATGATGTTCGGAACGGCGTGTAAAATACACATCGATAATATTAATGTTAAAAAGGTTATAAAGTCGGCTAAGGTATCGAGGGTTGAATATCTTGATATTTACGGAAATGTTATGCCGAGTCTGAACGCCTCTGTTGCGGCAATAAAAATTTTCTTCAGCGACAAAATGGCAAAAGTAACGCTCAACAATGCGGTAACGTTAAAGGATTCCGATGATAATGCTGTTACATATACGGGTGAACAAGCAGACGATAATACGGCTTATATTTTAAGGCTCACAGATATTTTGGAGGCCGACGGCGTATATACGCTTTCTGTTACGGCGTCCGCACTTACGCAATTCGGTTTGTCATGCGAGCCGTATGAAAAGATTATAAAAATCAGTGACGGAAATACTCTGCTGAATATCGATTATGACAATGAAACAAGAGTTATTGAAATGTGGTCGGGGACACCGTCGGTTACATATCCGGAGGAAAACGGAAATAAGTATATGACAATCAATGCAGACTGGAAAAACTCGGGTTATTCGTTCGATCGTGTGATTCCGAAAGACGGCGGTGACTATAATGTTAAATTTGACTTTATGAACGACAACAAGGTTTCAAATTATTTTTCGATTGCGATGACTCAAAAGGATTGTTTGTCGGACGGCGGTGAAAAGAGTACATATGACACGTTCGGCTTGCTTGCACTCAAGCCTTCGGGAGAAATAGAGGTTGCCGGTGAGAAATTTACGGGATTGGATTATAAAGATGATACGTGGTATTCATATGACCTTACGTTTAACCGCAGTACGGGCGCATACACCCTTGCAATATATGAAAAAAACAATGCCGATAACAAGATAAACGGCAGCGGAACCTTCTCGAAAACCGAAACATGGGGACACAGTATGTATGATAACCGTTTATATGATGCCATAAAATTTTATTGTGATCATACAATATCGGTGGATAATATTATTGTAAAACAGACGGAAAAAGCGCCAAAGCTTGACAGCAATTCGGTATCTTATATCACAAAGAACGGCGAAACGGGCAGTGATATTAACAATGTAAGCCTGAATACGGCTAAAATTGCAATTGATTTTAAGGATATTATCAATATAAGAACAGCTAAGGATAAAATTTCGCTAAAATCCGTATCGGATAATACTGATGTTGCGTATACCCTGTCACAAGACGGAACAAAGCTCATTTTAAACCTTACCGACGCTTTAAAAGCCGAAACAGAGTACAGCTTAAAGATTTTGAGCGGTATGAAATCATTGGCGGATTTGCTTGTCACAGGTCAGACCGAATATACGCTCAGAACTGCGAAAAAAGAGTTTTCGGCAAAGCTTTTATCGCTTAATTTGGGCGGAACAGAGGTTTTAACCTATTCGCAATGGAAGGCGGCAGAGGCATCTGTTAAGCTCGACGTAATTAACACGATGGGCGAGAGTGTGCCGGTTGCTGTGGTTATCGGTTATTACGGCAAAGACGGTGAGCTTTTGGATATTCAAGGCGTTGACACTTATATAGACGATAAAGCCGAGGGTGAGCATACGGAAACGATTACGCTGAAAAAACCCGAAAATGCGGTCAGGGCAAAGGTTATGTGCTGGAAATCCCTCGATTCCGCAAAGCCGTTGTCAAAAATGCTTGACATAAGATAAAACAGCTTAAATACTCAACATTGCAAGACTAAATTTTATTTGCGGAGGTACGGTGATATAATGAAAAAGAAAGTATTGGCAATACCGATAATTACGGCAGCACTGTTCTTTTCCAAAACGGTGTACGGTGAAGTTTTGGATTATAAAACAGAGATAAACGATGAAACGATTACCGTAACGGGAACCGTCGCGCCGAGTAATGAAGCCGAGAGTCTGGTTTTGGAGATTCTAAAGCCGAACTGTGGATTCGAAAGCGGTATGGCGGTCGGCTCGGTTGCATTTGCCGAACAGCTTGATTTAAAGGAAAAGGAAAACGATTTTTCGTTTTCCTTTCCGCAGTTTAAGGAAAGCGGACGCTATGCGGCAAAGCTTGTATGCCTGACGGACGGCACGGAAAAAAGCTTTGAAATCAACATCGTAAAGGACTCGGATTTCGCCGAGGTTTTGGCGGAACTGAAAAATAACATGGAAAGCCAAGAGAGCTTTTCAAGCTTTCTTGCAAGCGGCAACAATGCGTATATTCTCAGATGCGATAATATTCCCGATAATATCGACAGAGCGAAAATCGAAAGTATTATGTATGCGTTCTTGAAAACCGAAATCAATAATATACGCAGTTCGAAGGATTCAAATGCACTTTGGTGCGGAAGCGTTACGGCGTGTATGCTGAATAACGGCGCGGCAAACAATATGTCGGACTTGGATGAGTATATCCGTTTCAATGATGAAAAAATCGAGAAATGGTATAAGGCTCAAACCTCGAACAACGCGGCGGCGGAGAAAATTTTGCAGATTTTAAAGCAGAAAAAATATAATAAGTATTCGGATTTAGAGGAACAAATTAAGCGCGCACTTATATTGAGTGTGGTAAAATATCCGAACGGAATAAGTAATATCGGTGAGGTTCTGGCTGATTTTTCGGATGTCAGCGGCGTTACAAAATCAGACGAAACCGAGAAGTACAGACAGGCGGCAGGAAACGATTTTTCGGATTTTGATAAATTCATCGAATATTTTAAAAATCTTAAAACGCAAAGCGGAACATCTTCGTCGAGTTCGGGCGGCTCGGGCGGCGGAGGTTATGTCGCATCGGGAAAAACAAAGACCGAAAGTGATGAGCAAACGCCTGTCGTTAATATGAGGTTTATCGATTTGGACACTGTTCCGTGGGCGTATGAGGCAATATCGACCCTTGCGGACAGGGGTATTATTAACGGAAGGTCGGATGAACTGTTTGAACCCAACGATACTGTCACCAGAGAAGAATTCGTTAAAATATGCGTGAACATTTGCGGACTCGACTCATCCGATAAGACCGTTGTTTTCTCGGACGAAGTATCTGGAGAGTGGTACACGGGATATTTAAAGGCGGCGTATGATTCGGGGCTGGTTCGCGGACGGGATGACGGAACATTCGGCGTTGGCGAACCCGTTTCGAGACAGGATATGGCTGTGATTTTATATAATATTATTAAAGCCCATATTGATTCGGTTAAAGAACCGCAGAATAAATTTGACGATGCCGAGATAATATCCGAGTATGCAAAAGATGCCGTTTCGTGCCTGTCGGAACTTGGAATTATAAACGGAACGGGAGATAATTTGTTCAGCCCTTTGGATACGGCGACACGCGCCGAGGCGGCAAAGATGGCATTCGGAATATTAGAGTATGTAAAGTGAGGCGAATGAATTGAAAAAAGGAAAAAGAAATTTCAGACTGATGAACAAATTTACAAATATTTTGACAAAGGCTTTGTGCGCGATGATGATTGTCGGAATTGCATTTTCGGGAAACATCGGTGTATCGGCGGCCGATGCGGATTCGGCAACAGACGATTTATCACGGGAGATTGAAATTCTAAAGCTGTTTGATATAGCGGAAAGCACGATAAGCGCAGAAACGCTTGACGAGAACACAACAATTTCGCGTGCGGATTTTGCTCAGTATATGGCGAGGATGCTGAATATATCGGCGGTCGGTTCGGAAACATTGTATTATAACGATGTTGCGCCGACATACTTTGCATTTGATGAGATTACGGCTTTGACCGCGGGCGGATATATGTCGGGGGTCGGCGACAAGCTTTTCAGACCGAATGAAAAGATGCAGATTGAACACGCATACAAAATCTTTGCCAAAGCACTCGGCTTCGGCGGCATCGAAAGCATAACGTCAGATATTTCGGAAAGCAGAAATATTTGCTCAAAGCTTGGTGTTTTGGATAATGTCACCCAAACAAGCGGAGATTTTAAGCTTGTCAACCTGCTCAAAATGATTTATAACACGCTGTACGCCGAATGTTACGAAACGAACGGTACGGATGTGACGAAAAGCAATGAAACGTTTATGGAGGTATCGAGAAACGCCGAGTATATAAAAAGCGGAAAGGTTACTTGTATCGGCGGAATGGATATAAACGGAGCGGATGTGGATGAGGACGTTGTTATAATCGATTCGGTCAGATATAATGCGCCGAACTTTGATATGGACGAATGTCTCGGCAGGGATGTTGAGTTTATATACAAAAAGGCAAGCCGAAACGAACAGAATAAAGGCACGATTATATGGATTGAACCGATTTCATCGGATGATACCCTAAACATATCCGCAGACCCCGACTGTACCTTTGACAAGAATAGCGGAAAGCTTTCGTATACCGAACAAAACGGCAGAGAAAAGTCCGTTTACATTCCTCAAAATATCACGATGATTTATAACGGTCGGTATCGCAAAAACGATGTTTTTGATGTTTTTTCGCATAAGAGATATGAGCTTACGCTTATCAAAACAAACGGAGTATATTCCGCGGCGATTGTATGGGAATATAGGAATATTGTTGCGGATAGCATAAGCACACTCGATAAATCCGTCAAAGACAAGATAACCAAAAGTTCGGTTTCGCTCAATGAAAGCGATTATGACAAGCTGTTGATAATCGGTTCGGACGGCGCATCGGCAACATTCGAAAGCGTCAAGCGCGGAGATGTGTTGTCGGTGTATGAATCATACGACGGTAAATATGCAAAGATATACATTTCGAACACACAAATTTCGGAAAAGCTGAACGTTGTAAACATATCTGATAGGAAAGTCAAGATAGGCGATGAAGTGTTGGAATTTTATGACGGGGATGCAAAGACAAAGTTTAATGATATAAACAGATACCTCGGTCAAAAAATTACCGTTTTGCTTGATATAAAAGGTTATATCGCAGATTATGAAGTAACATCGGGAACAAGTATGAATGTCGGATTTTTGATTAATTGCAGCGCAGACGAGGGAATCGGTGCACGTCTTAAAATCAAAGTCTTGGCATCAAGCGGTAAGATTGTCTATTTGAACAGCGCCGATACATTCAGAATAAACGATAAAAAATTCAGCGAAAATGTCGGTGACGCTTATAAGCTGCTGAAGGGTTCGGCGGCAACGGTTGCACAGATGATAGGTTACAGCACAAATTCGGACGGTGATATTACCCGATTATATACGGCAAAGGAAAGCGGCGACAGCACGTCACAGCTTGTTATAAACAAAAAAATCGTAAAACGTGACAGCGATACCTCAGCTTATGACTATTCGTACTATACCGTATCAAGCGGAAGGCTCGGCAGACTTATGGCGGTCGGCCCCGACACCAAGATTTTTATAGTCCCGGATGATGCGGCGGTCGGTTCGGCAGAGGATAAGTACTTTAGAGTAGGGTCGCTGAGCGAGGGCGTTTATGAAAATGCAATAAGCTACAGAACTACGTCGCAGCCTGAATTTTTTGAAGAATATATTTTGATTCGGCTTAATTCCGCAACGGGGACAAAGATTTCCGATTGGGCGGCAATGTATGATTATTCATATGAAACGCTTGACTCGGAGGGAAATAACATTACAAAAGTTAAGATGTTTACGTATGAGGGTGCAGCTTTGGAGGTTGAAGTTGACGATGATTTTGACTTTAATTCCAAGGGCTATGAGCGAGGAGATGTTTTCAGGTACGGCTTGAACGAGATGACGGGTAAGCTTGCATCAACCGAAACGGTATATCAGCCGTCTGCAAACATAGTGAATCCGATCGGCGAAAATACGTCTGAACACAGAACGCTTTGCGGATATTTGCACAAAGCATATTCGGGCGGTGTCGAGTTAGGCTATGAATGGGGCGGAGCTGTTGACGAAATTCTTAATATGAACGCAGTTGGTTTAACGAGAGTCGTCATATATGACCGTGAAAAAGACGAGATTATAGTGGGCACAAGCTCTGACTTGAAACCGTTTTCGGATTACGGAAAGGATTGTTCGGTGATTATAGCCGGAACAAACTGGCAAAAGCTTATGCACGTTTTTGCACACAGATAAAACGCTTAATATTGATGTATGAAATGAGGAAAACACTATATGTTTAAAGAGGCTTACTGGATTAAACCGCATTATGATTACAAGGATGTGTGTCCTGTTTTTATAAGAAAATTCGATGTAAAGGCAAGGGTGCAAAAGGCTGTGCTGTGCATAAGCGCAATGGGTGTTTACGAAGCGGAAATTAACGGAAAACGCGTCGGAAATTTCATAATGGCGCCCGGGTGGACATCGTATTACAAGCGGCATCAGTACCAGGAATATGATGTGACGGATTTGATTCTGTTCGATGAAAATAAAGACCAAACCGAAAATGAAATCGCGGTTAATGTGGGAAAGGGTTGGTATCGCGGCAGACTTGTGACTTACGGCTTTACCGATTGCTACGGCGGTGTGACCGCGATGATTGCACAATTAACCGTTACATATGAGGACGGAAGTCATACAGTTATCCCAACCGATAACAGATGGGAAAGTGCCGAAAGCGCGGTTCGATTCAGCGAAATATATGACGGTGAAATATATGACGCAACATTTTCGGAACAAAACCGAAAGAAAACGCCGAGATTCCATGCGCCGAAAACACAGCTGATTCCCCAAGAGGGCGAGTTTGTGACCGAACACGAACACATACGCCCCGTGCGAATGTTGAAAACGCCAAAGGGCGAAACGCTAATCGATTTCGGTCAGAACATAACGGGATATGTTTCGTTTGATATTTGTGCAAAAAAAGGTGACAGATTATGTTACAGCCATGCGGAGATTTTGGATGGTGACGGAAATTTTTATACCGAAAATTTAAGAAGCGCAAAACAAAGAATTGTTTACATATGCAAAGAAGGACGGCAAAGCTATAAGCCGCACCATACTTTTATGGGGTTTCGGTATATACGATTGGATGAATTTCCGCCCGATATATCCGTTGACAATTTTGAAGCAATAGCGGTATATTCCGATATGAAAAGAACGGGACATTTTAAATGCTCAAACGAAAAGGTGAATAAGCTTTATTCGAATATTATCTGGAGTCAAAAGGACAACTTTTTAGACGTTCCTACCGACTGTCCTCAAAGGGATGAGAGACTCGGTTGGACGGCAGACGCGCAGGTCTTTGCAAAGGCGGCTATGTATAACTTTGATGTTCGCAGGTTCTTTTCGAAATGGCTGAATGACCTGAGCGCAGATCAATATCCGAACGGTACTGTGCCGTATATCGTCCCCGACGTACTCGACGGAAGCGAAGAGGCGACTTCTGCGGCTTACGGTGACGCGGCTGTGATTATCCCATGGGAAATGTACAGGATATACGGTGATAAAAAGATACTCGAACGTCAGATTGACAGCATGATTGCGTGGGTTGAGTATATGCACGGTTATGGAGAAGAAGAGTATTTATGGCTCGGGCATACACAATTGGGCGACTGGCTGCATTTAGACCGTCTGGACAATCCCGATGAAATACGGCGCAGAGATGATTTTATCGCAAGCGCATACTTTGCACACTCGACCTATATTCTCTCAAAGGCGCTTGAGATTATAGGAAAACCGAACGAAAAGTACGTATCATTGCATGATAATATCACAAAGGCTTTTAAACGGCGCTTTTGCGAATACTATTCGCAAACAGAATGCACGCTTGCGCTTGCATTTAACTTGACCGATGACAGAGAACAAACCGCGGCACAGCTTGCCGGGCTGATACAAAAAAACAACGGAGCGCTCTCAACGGGATTTTTGGCAACGTCATATCTTTTGACGGTGTTATCCGAAAACGGATACAATGATATCGCATATTCGCTTTTGCTTAAAGAGAGTTATCCGTCGTGGCTTTATTCAGTCAATCTCGGGGCGACAACAATCTGGGAACATTGGGACGGAATAAACGAAAACGGAGAATTTTGGTCAGCGAAAATGAATTCGTTCAACCATTATTCGTTCGGCTCGATAGCGGCGTGGATGTATGAAACGGTTTTGGGAATAAAGCTGAACGGCGAAAAAAACGGTCGTCTGAATATAAGAATCTCGCCCATGCCCAATCAAAGGCTCGATTGGGCAGAGGGAAGTGTTAAGACCGATTTGGGTGAGGTTTTTGTCAGGTGGGAAAACTCCTGCGGAAAGACCAAGTACAATATTAGGATTCCTGCCGCGGCGCAGGTAAACATTGGCGGGAAAATACAGGAATTATCCAAAGGTGAGTATGAATTTTAAAATAAAGAAAGGTATGGAAAAATGAAAATGATTAAAATTAACAAAGTAAAAAAGGCGGTTGCGTTGATGACCGTTGGCGCGTTGGCAATGTCAATCTTTGCCTCCTGCGGCAAAAAGACAGAGAATGTGACCGATGAGAACGGAAGAACGATTATATCGGTTGGAAGCTGGCCGTCAAAAGAGGGACAGGAAAAGCAAAATATGGAAGATAGAAAGCAAAAATTTGAGGCGGATAACACCGAGTTTGTTATTCAACCCGATAACTGGAGCTTTGACCTTAAAAGTTTTTATGCAAAAGCTGCGGGCGGACAGCTACCTGTTCTGTTTAACACAAACTTTACTGAGGTATCTCAAATAATCAATGCCGGTTACGGTGCGGATTTGACCGATGAGTTGAAAAAACAGGGAATATACGATAAAATGAATAAAGATGTTATGGACGTTGTTTCAAAAGACGGAAAGGTCTATGCATATCCGTTTGCATCATATGTTTTGGGTCTTGCCTATAACGTAGATTTGTTTAAAAAGGCAGGACTTATGAATGAAGACGGAACGCCGAAACAGCCGAAAGACTGGAACGAGCTTGCCGAGTTTGCGGTGAAGATTAAAAAGGCAACGGGCGTACCGGGATTTATCTTCCCGACGGCGAACAATGTTGGCGGCTGGATATTCACATCGGTTGCATGGTCATACGGAACAGAGTTTATGAAAAAGGACGGAGATAAGTGGAAGGCAACATTCGATTCGCCCGAGGCGGCAGAGGCTTTGCAGTTCATCAAGGATTTAAAGTGGAAGTATGATGTCCTGCCGAGCAATACGTTTGTGGATTACACCGAACAGTTTAAGACATTCGGCACGGGTCAGGGCGCAATGGTAATTGCCGCGGGAGATATGCCGGCGGATGTTCGCTCATATGAAATGAACCCCGATTCAATAGGAATGATGGCAATACCGAGAGGTCCGAAAGACCATGTAACATTAATGGGCGGAAGCGTATTCGCTGTTTCAAAAGGTTCAAGCGATAAACAGATTGAGGGTGCGATAAAGTGGATAAAGACAGCATATTCACCCGATTTGACTGAACAGTACAAGGAAAATAAGGAAAAGGATATAAAAACCAGATTGGGCAACAACGAGCTTATAACGGTTAAGAGTATGTCACCGTGGAACAACGATTCCGATGCGGTAAAATACGAACGCGAATTGAGAGATAAACTTGCAAACGGAAATCCGAATCATGTTAAGCTTTACAATGATTTTGTGGCTGATTTGGGCGATTGTAAACTGCACCCCGAGGAACCGGTTTGCGCACAGGAGCTTTATGGAATTTTGGATAACTGTATTCAGGCGGTACTGACAGACAAAAATGCGGATTGTGCCGAACTTTTAAAGAAAGCAAATTCGGACTTCCAACAGAATTATCTTGATAATTTGGATTATTAAATTTAAGCGAGAGGTGTTAAACTATGAAAACAATTAAAGACAAACAAATACTTGTGGGTGCGGATTTTGCGGGATTTCCGCTAAAAGAGGCGGTATGTGAACATCTGCGAAAAAAGGGTTGGACGATAACCGATATAGGTGTGAGAGCCGATTCAGACCCCGACGATACCGACTTAATGTTTCATAGAATCGGCTTGCGTATCGGCTCAATGATTGCCGAGGGCGAGTTTGAGCGTGCGTTGGTGTTCTGCGGAACGGGAATGGGAATACACATTGCGGCGAGCAAGTGTCCGCACGTTCACGCAGGTGTGGTTGAGAGTGTTCCGGCGGCATTGCGCGCGATTACGGGTAACGGCGTAAACGTTCTTGCGATGGGCGCGTTTTATGTTGCGCCGCAAATGGGATGCGACATAGCGGATGCGTATTTAAATGCCGAACTCGGCAGCGGTTATGAATGGTGGCACAATTTTTATGAGTTCCATAAACTTGCGATTGACGAGCTTGAGGCGTTTGATTACGCAACATATAAGAAAAACGGATTTAAGGTTGATAAGCTGGGCGATTATCCGTTAAAGCTTGAAACCAAGCCCGAGTAATAAAATTTGCGGCGGACATTTAACGTTATAATAAAGAAATTTTTAAAGGGCGGTTGCAGATTTACGCAACCGCCCTTTTAGCCGCCATATTTGATTTTTTTGGCTTTTTGTTAATGGTTGAGGTCAAACCTGTAAATCATATTTATCTTATTTAAAAACCGTGTTCAATTGTCAAAAAAGCATTGATATTTCGGCGCGTATGTGTTATACTTAATTTTGTTATCAATAAAAACAAAATAAGAGTGAGAAACGTATGAAAGAAAAACGACAAAATCCCGAAAGGGTTTTTATAAACAGATATGAGCCATCGCCCGATATAGGCTTGAACGGCGAACAGGTGAAAGAACGCAGAGAAAACGGTCTTACCAACAAGACCGCCGCCGACAACGCATATTCTCTGCCCAATATTATAATAAAGAACGTTTTTACTTATTTTAACTTTATATTCTTTGTTTTTGCGGCGGTTCTTTTGTGGCATAAATCATATAACAACCTTGCTTTTTTGGGTGTGATATTCACCAACAGCTTTATGGGAATATTTCAGGAGGTAAAATCGGCAAGAGAGCTGAACAAGCTCAATATTATGACCGCGGCAAAAAGTACTGTGATAAGAGACGGCAAAGAGATAAGCATAGACAGCGATGACCTTGTTCTCGATGATATAATCGTTTTAAAATCGGGAAATCAGATACCTGCGGACGCGGTTATCCGTGACGGCAGCGTATATGTCAATGAGGCGTTGGTTACGGGTGAACCCGATGAGATACAGAGAACGGGCGGCGAACGCCTTATGTCGGGAAGCTTTATAGTATCGGGAACCTGCCGCGCAAAACTTGACGCGGTTGGCGAAGAGGCTTTTGCCGCCAAAATTTCGCACGATGCAAAAAAGATGAAAAAGCGCAAACGCCCCGGAATGATGAGGTCGCTCAATACTCTTATTCGGATTATCGGAATCATCATTATTCCCTTTTCGGTTTTGATGTTTATGAGCCAGCGCAGCAATCCGTTGCTTTCTCAAAAAGACGCGGTTGAAAACACGGTTGCCGCCCTGATAGGAATGATTCCCGAGGGACTTTATCTCTTGACAACGATTGCGCTTTTGGCAAGTACGGTCAGACTTGCAAAGAAAAAAACTCTTGTTCACGATATGAAATGTATAGAGGCTCTGGCGCGTGTTGACATAATCTGTGTTGATAAAACGGGAACGATTACCGAACCTGAAATGGCAATGAATGAGGTTATACCCCTCAAAAACAATGCGGACATAGGGCAAAAGATAAAAGACCTTGTATTTAATATGCAGACGGAAAATATCACTCTGGCGGCGATAAAAAAATATTACGGCGGCACAGCGAAAAGAGCCGCGGCGGAGACCAAAGAGTTTTCATCGGTTCATAAATTCAGCGCGGCTGCGTTTTCGGACGGGAGTGTATATATTCTCGGCGCGCCCGAAATTATTTTGAAAGACGAATATAAAAAATATGATTCGATGCTCAAAAGTCACCTCGATTCGGGTGAGAGAGTTTTGGTTTTCGGAGAGACGAAAAGAGCGAAAAACGATAAAACTTTTACCGATTCGGCGGTTGTCGATGATATAGAGCCGCTCGCGTTTATAACTCTTTCGAACCCAATCAGAGAAAACGCAAAGGATACATTTGAGTTTTTTGCGGCACAAGGCGTTGAGGTAAAAGTCATATCGGGTGATAATCCTAAAACGGTTTCCGCTGCAGCGACGGCGGCAGGAATACAAAATGCGGATAAGTATATTGACGCATCAAAGCTCGGCGATGACGAAATTTCATCGAAAAAGATGCTTGATTATACCGTGTTCGGACGAGTAAGTCCCGCGCAAAAGAGGACACTTATTCGCACGTTTAAGGCGGCAAAACATACCGTTGCGATGACGGGAGACGGTGTGAATGACGTGCTTGCGCTCAAAGAGGCGGATTGCAGCATTGCGATGGCGTCGGGCAGCGAAGCGGCATCAAACGTTGCCGATTTGGTATTGGTTAATTCGGATTTTGCCGGTATGCCCAAGATAGTCGATGAAGGAAGGCGCGTTATAAATAACATCGAGCGCACGGCGGCTCTGTTTTTGGTAAAGAACATTTTTTCGTTTATTATGACGCTGATAGCAATAGTCACCGTTTCGACTTATCCGCTCAAACCGGTTCAGATTTCGCTCGTTTCATCAATGATGGTCGGTATTCCGTCATTTTTCCTGGCTCTTGCGCCGAACAAGAATCTTGTGCGCGGAAACTTTCTTGCGAACGTTTTAAAAAGCGCCATGCCTGCGGCGCTGACCGCCGTAATATCGGCGGAATGTGCGCTGATTATTGCCGAGACTTTTAATATAGATTATGGTTCTTTAACAACGATGACGTGTATCATATATGCGTTTTCGGCATATATGATGTTATTTAAAGTATGTAAGCCGCTGAAATCGTGGCGCGGTGTGCTTTTTGCCGCCATGGGTATCGGATTTGCGGCGTGTATTGCTGCGATACCGTGGTTCTTTAACATAGTGCGGCTGAATGCGGCGTGCGTGATAATAACCGTTTTGATTATCATTCCCGTTTATCCTCTGCAAAGAGCGATTGAAATGATAATAGCAAAAATGTCACACAAGCAATAATCCGAACGTGTGTGAACAAACTTGGTATAAAAATCTGTGTCCGATGCTTGAAATATATGCGAAATTTATAGTGAAAAGGTGATTACAATGAAAGAATATTCCGAAAGGATAAATGAATTTGCCGAGATGATAAAAGAGAGCGAAAATGTTGTATTCTTCGGCGGTGCGGGGGTTTCGACCGAAAGCGGAATAAAAGATTATCGCAGCCGTGACGGTATATATTCGACCGTCAAAGATTACGGAACTTCGCCTGAGGAGATATTGAGTCACGACTTTTTTATGCAGAATCCGTCCGTGTTTTATAAGTTTTACGGCGAGTATTTTTTGGGAATATCCGCAAAGCCGAATGCGGCGCATACGGCGCTTGCGAAATTGGAAAAGCTCGGAAAGTTAAAAGCGGTTATAACTCAAAATATAGACAACCTGCATCAGTGCGGCGGAAGCCGAAACGTTATTGAACTTCACGGAACAACGCGGAAATATCATTGTATAAAATGCGGTGCGGATTATCCGTTTGAAAAGGTGGAGGAACAGCGCGGAAAGATTCCGTATTGTGATGAATGCGGCGGTTTAATAAAACCCGATGTTACGCTTTACGGCGAAATGCTGAATCCCGATGCCGAACATTCGGCAATAGCGGCATTGTCGGCGGCGGATATGCTGATTGTGGGCGGAACATCGCTCGTTGTCTATCCTGCGGCGGCGTATTTGAACTATTACGGCGGCAGGCATATTGTCCTGATAAACCGCGATGAAACGGCGTTTGATTCAAACGCGGAATTAATCTTTCACGAGAATATCGGTGGGGTCTTTAAAGACCTTATGCCCAAAATCGAAAAATAATAATCATACAGCGCATAAAAATTCACCCCGACACGGTATCTCAAATGCCGTGTCGGGGTGAGTGTTTATCCAATGTTATTTGCTCGGTTTTACGCCTTCCCAGTCTTTGAGAAAACGCTCGATACCAATATCGGTCAGGGGATGTTTTATCATCTGGCATATAACCTTATACGGAATCGTTGCGATGTGCGCACCTGCGAGGGCTGCGTCTGCAACATCCTCCGGGCTTCTTATGCTTGCGGCGATTATCTCGGTGTCAATGCCGTGAATATCAAATATTGATGCAATGTCACCGATTAACTTGTTTCCGTCGGACGAAATATCATTGAGTCTGCCAACAAACGGACTTACATATGTTGCGCCGGCTCTTGCGGCGAGCAATGCCTGTGACGGGCTGAATATAAGAGTAACATTGGTGTGTATTCCCTTTTTGGAGAGCCGCGAAACGGCTTTGAGACCTTCGGCGGTCATAGGAATTTTTATTACTATGTTCTTATGAATCTTTGCAAGCTCCAGCGCCTCTTCGACCATCTTGTCCGCCTCAAGGCTTATTACCTCGGCGGAAATGGGACCGTCCACAATCGTGGTGATTTCCTGTACGACTTCTTCAAAAATTCTGCCCTCTTTTGCGATAAGCGACGGGTTTGTCGTCACGCCGCATATAACGCCGAGGTCGTTCGCCGCTTTTATATCGTCTACATTCGCTGTGTCTATAAAAATTTTCATTTATTAAAACTCCTTTGTGTTTTATTATATTTAAAGGTTCATTGCCGCGATTGACAAAGCGGCATAATCACCCAATTTTTCACCAAGTCCCGCCGAAACAATTTTGCACGCTGTCCGCGGCTGTAAAAGCGCTTCTCTCTCGATGACCGATAATGCCGCGTCTTTTAATAGGTTTTCACATCTGAGATAGATGCTTCCGAGGATAATTGCGTCGGGATTTAAAATATCAATAATAACCGACAAACCCATACCGAGTTTTTTTCCGCATTCGTCAAAGACTCTCTTTGCATCGGCATCGCCGACCTGTGCGAGTTCGGCTATTTCCTTTGCGTTGATTTTCGGCATATACTCCGCATTTTTGCAATACGAAACGCATTTTCCCGATTGGAACGCCTCTTGGGCGTAAATCCTGCCTAAATTGGCAATGCCGCCGCCCGAGCAAAATCCCTCGAATGAGCCGGATTTTCCGAACCCTACCGGTCCGTATTCGCCGAGACGAATGTGACCGACTTCACCGGCGGTGTCGGTCGCACCGCTGTACAGCTTTCCGTCCAATATAAGGCCTGCGCCCAAACCTGTTCCGAAAGTTAGGAAAACAACGTTGTTTAAGCCTTTGCCGGCACCGTATTTCCATTCGGCGATAGCGCAGGCGTTTGCGTCATTCTGAAGATATGCGCGGCAGCCGAAACGCTTTTCGAGATATTCGACAACTCTTATCTCGTCCCAGCCGGGCAGATTCGGCGGCGAAAGAATTATTCCGCGGCGCGAATCGAGAGGCCCTCCGCACGATATTCCGATAACATCAAAATTTTCGGCGGATTCAAGTTCCTCTGCGGCGGCACACATACGGTCGAGCATTTCATACGGAGAAACGCTCAAATCTGTCGGCATTATCCTTTTGTCTTTGATTTCAAGACAGCCGTTTTTTTCGATTCCGATGCTGACGGCGCATTTTGTTCCGCCGATGTCAAAACCAATCATAGATGTTCTCCTTGTCAAATTTATTTTATCCATAGAATATTATACTATTTTATAAAAGTATTGTAAATATGAATAATCTGTGTTATAATTAAGAAAATCAACACTTTTTGAAATTTATTAACGAAAAAGGGTGATATTTAAATGAGCGTTGAACCAAAAAATTCGCCGAATGACGGAATGGATAAGCGAACGGTCACATCGAGCGGAAAACCGGGGTATAAACGGCTTAAAGACATATCGGGCTTGCTCGACAGGCGCGGAATTATTATTGCGGACAGCTATCTTCCCAAGGGGACAAAGGTATCTTTGCATTGGCACGATTATTTTGAATACGAAATTATCCTTGACGGAGAGCTGAAACAGATATACAACGGCGAGAGCTTTGAGATGAGCCGAGGGTGGGCTTACCTTATGTCATATCATGATTGTCACGAGGTGATAGCGGCGGCGGATACGCGACTGCTTAATATACGTTTTAATGAAAATCCGCTGCCCGATGAGATACTGAATTATATCACTGTCAAGCCGAACAGACTTATATGCGAGTTCGGCAATGACGAAACAATATCGGTGATTTCGGCGATTGAGCGGCTCGGGCGCGAAATTTCGGGGACGGAGATTTTTCGCGATGTCATAAGCCACGGAATTATATCGGAGCTTTTGATTATGCTGATTCGCCGAAGCGGCGGAAACGCCGATAAGTCCGTGTCGCGGCTGATTCAGCGTGCGGCGGCGTGCATAAATACCGAGTTCCGCGAAAAGATTTCACTCGAAATGCTTGCAAACCGATTTTCGGTTTCGGTGAATTATTTAGGTTCGCTTTTCAAAAAAAATATGGGGACATCGTTTAACGAATATTTAAACAATGTTAGACTCAGATATGCGTGCAGCCTTTTACAATCATCCGAATTGTCGGTCAAAGAAGTCGCGTTTGCATCGGGGTACAATTCAACGGAGTATTTTTTGTACATATTCAAAAAGAAGATGGGGATGACACCGCGCGAATACAAGACTCTGCATAAAAACGGCGGCTTTTGATAAAATTCAACATTAAAAACGCCGCAGTATATCGAGTTGATAGAACAAACACGGAAAAAACCGAAATGTTTTGGATATTTTATTCAATTTTGACATAACGGCACTGTATATTTTATCCGCTTTATATCTTGCGTTTTTTGATAATATATAGTATAATTATTAATTATGGTATATTTTTTATGAAATTAAAAGGATTACAGAAACGGGATGAAATTATGTCGGATAAAAATATGACGCTCGATGAGATAAGAGAGCTGGACAAAAAATACTATATGAATACTTTCGGCGAGAGAACACCGCTGTGTTTCACCGAGGGCAAGGGTATTGAGCTTACCGCAACGGACGGAAAGGTGTATAAAGACTTTTTCGCCGGGATTGCGGTGAATTGTCTGGGTTACGGCCACAAGCGTCTGACAGAGGAATTGTGCGACCAGGTATCAAAGCTGATTCATATGTCAAATATATATTACGGAGAGTCACAAGCAAAGCTCGCTGAAACAATTGTTGAAAACAGCTGTGCCGACAGGGTGTTCTTTTGCAATAGCGGCGCAGAGGCAAACGAAGGCGCAATCAAGCTTGCGAAAAAGTATTTCGTTATGCGGGGACATCCCGAAAAGCGTGAGTTTATAACGCTTAAAAATTCGTTTCACGGGCGAACTCTTGCAACGGTTGCCGCAACGGGTCAGGAAAAGTATCAAAAACCCTATAAGCCGCTTATTGAAAAATTCGTACACGTTG
The DNA here is from genome assembly GCA_900545865.1 of uncultured Eubacteriales bacterium. Classification (GTDB taxonomy): domain Bacteria; phylum Bacillota; class Clostridia; order Monoglobales; family Monoglobaceae; genus UMGS1820. Next base: position 63,876 of record URAN01000004.1, on the reverse strand, counting down.
AGATTAATAACATCGATGAATTAAAGGCGGCGGTAAACCCGAATACGGCGGCGATAATGGTTGAGCTGATTCAGGGCGAGAGCGGCGTTCATCCGATGACGCGCGAATATCTCGATGCGATAGTCAATATCTGCAAAGAAAACGGCATAATATTTATCGCCGATGAAATACAGACGGGCATCGGTCGGTGCGGCGAACTTTTTGCGCACAACTACTACGGCGTTGAGCCTGATATATTTACGATGGCAAAGGGCTTGGGCGGCGGCGTGCCGGTCGGCGGCTTTGCCGCAAAGCAAAAGTTTGCGGACGCATTTGTGCCGGGTGACCACGGAACAACGTTCGGCGGTAATCCGCTTGCGATGCGTGCCGGATGCGTTGTGACGGACGAGCTTTTGAATAACGGTGTAATCGACAATGCGCACAAGGTCGGCGGATACTTTTTTGAAAGGCTGAATGACCTTGCCGAAAAGTGCGGCAGGATTGCCGAGGTTCGCGGTGCGGGTCTTATGATAGGTATCGAATTTGACGATGATATTGCAAAGACGGCGGGCGCAAAGATGAGAGACAAGGGATACCTTGTCGGAACAATCGGCGAGAGGATATTCAGAATTGTACCGCCGCTTATCATAACAAAGGCGGATGTTGAAGAATTCGTTTGTGCGCTCGGCGATGTATTGAATGAGTTATAGAAAATATATAAAATTTTAGGATAAGGAAGTATAACGTGAAAGTTCCTTTCACGTTATGCCTCCGGCGGATTTAATTGCCCGTGCAAAATTTTCTTCGCATACGCGAAGAAATGCACATGGGCGTAATAATCTCTTGTCATTCCTTGCCCTGCCGATAAGAGATATTTAATTTACTTTTTGTGCCGACGCAGGGCGGCGGAATGGAGATTATTATGAGTTTGGAACATTTTATAAGCATACACGATATTACAAAAGATGAGTTTAATCATCTTATGGATTTGGGATTCAGGCTTAAAAAAGAGACAAAAATGGGGGTTGCGCATCCCATATTAAAAGGTAAGGTTTTGGGTATGATTTTTACAAAATCATCAACGAGAACCCGTATATCTTTTGAAACGGGAATGTATCAGCTCGGCGGATACCCGATATTTTTAAGTTCGCACGATATTCAGCTCGGCAGAGGTGAGAGCATCTATGATACGGCGAATGTAATGAGCCGTTTTGTTGACGGAATAATGATAAGAACATACGCGCACCAAGATGTTCTCGATTTGGCGAGGTTCGGTTCTGTGCCGGTTATCAACGGTCTGACCGACCTTTTGCACCCGTGTCAGGTAATGGCGGATTTGATGACGGTATATGAGCATAAAGGAAAGTTAGAAGGCTTAAAGCTTGCATATATCGGTGACGGAAACAATATGGCGCACTCTCTGCTTTACGGCTGTGCAAAGGCAGGAATGGACATCGCTGTTGCAACACCGAAAAATTATGAGCCTGACACTGAGATTGTTGAAAATGCAAAAGAGGATGCAAAACAGAGCGGAAGCAGCGTTCTTGTGACATATGACCCCGAGGAAGCAATGGCGAATGCCGATGTTGTTTGCACCGATACATGGGTAAGTATGGGTCAGGAGGACGAAAAGGCAGAGCGCATTAAGATATTCCGTGATTATCAGATAAACGGCGCTCTTTTCGCAAAATCAAAAGAGGACAGCATATTTATTCACTGTTTGCCGGCTTACAGAGGTTATGAGGTGACCGATGATGTAATCGATGGACCGCGCTCGGTAATATTCGATGAAGCGGAGAACAGACTGCACGCGCAAAAAGCGGTTATGGCGGCTGTTATGGGCAAAGTTTAAAATTACAAATTTAGATTATGAAATGAAGTGATATTAATGGAAAACAGCTTTTATGCGTTTGAGGTTAAGGCGGCGGCGGAAGAGGATATTCCGGCGATTCACAAAATAACGCACGATGCGTTTTTAAAGTATTGTGAAAACGCGGGTCTTGATTATAACATCGAGGCTTTGACCGAGACATATGATGATATAAGAAACGATATAAAAACAAAGAATGTTTTTGTTGTGCGCATCGATGATGAGCCTGTCGGGGCGGTAAGAATCGAGATTCTTCCGAATAACGAGGCGTATCTGAGCCGCTTTGCTGTGGCAAGCACCAACCGAAACAGCGGTATCGGAAAGATTTTGATGAGAGTCGTTGACAAGGTGATGAAACAAAACAATGTTAAGGTTTTGCGCCTGCATACCTGTTCAAAGGTGACGGCGCTTATCAGATTCTATTACGGCAGAGGTTTTTATATATCCGATGTTGATTACAGCCGCGGCTACCCGCGTGCCGAATTGATAAAGGAATACGAATAGATTATATTAAAGAGGAGATAAATATATAATGAAGATAAAACAGCTTTTCAGAGATGTTCCGGCGGACGGAACACAGGTCAAGGTAAACGGCTGGATACGAACGCTCAGAATTTCAAAAAACTTTGGATTTATCGAGCTTAACGACGGTTCGTTTTTTAAGAATTTACAGATTGTAATAGAGGCTGATTCGCTTTCGAATTTTGCCGAGGTTGCAAAGCTGAATGTCGGTTCGGCTCTGCGCGTTGAGGGAACATTGGTTCTTACCCCCCAGGCAAAACAGCCTTTTGAGATAAAGGCATCGGCAATCGAGGTTGAGGGCGCAAGCACACCCGACTATCCCCTGCAAAAAAAGCGTCATTCGTTTGAATATCTGCGCACGATTCCGCATCTGCGTCCGCGTACAAACACGTTTGCGGCAACGTTCCGCGTTCGTTCGCTTATCGCATACGCAATACACAAATTCTTTAACGAAAGAGGTTTTGTATACGTTCACACTCCGCTCATAACGGGAAGTGACTGTGAGGGTGCCGGCGAAATGTTCCAGGTTACAACCCTTGATATGGAGAACCTTCCGAGAACAGAGGATGGAGCGGTGGATTATAGCCGTGACTTTTTCAACAAGCGTACATCTCTCACCGTAAGCGGACAGTTAGAGGGCGAGGATTTTGCAATGGCGTTCGGGGATATTTATACATTCGGACCGACTTTCCGTGCCGAAAATTCAAACACCACGCGCCACGCCGCGGAATTTTGGATGATAGAACCCGAGATTGCTTTTGCGGATTTAGAGGATGATATGCGGCTTGCTGAGGATATGCTCAAATTCATAATAAACTATGTGTTGGAAAACGCCCCCGAAGAAATGAACTTTTTCAACAGTTTTGTCGATAAGGGACTTTTGGACAGACTGCATAACGTTGTGTCAAACGATTTCGGAAGGGTGACATATACCGAGGCAATCGAGCTTTTGAAAAACAGCGGCAAGGAATTTGACTATCCCGTTGAGTGGGGCTGTGACTTACAGACCGAACACGAGCGCTATCTGACCGAAGAGGTTTTCAAAAAACCGATTTTCGTTACGGATTATCCCAAGGAAATAAAGGCGTTTTATATGCGTCTGAATCCCGATAACAAAACTGTTGCGGCTATGGACTGTCTTGTTCCCGGTATCGGCGAGATAATAGGCGGAAGCCAGAGAGAAGAGAGAATAGATATTCTCAAGGCGAGAATGACAGAAATGGGGCTTGATGAGGCCGATTACGGTCACTATCTTGACTTGCGCCGTTTCGGCGGAACAAAACACGCCGGATACGGACTCGGATTCGAAAGAGCGGTTATGTATCTGACCGGTATGGGCAACATTCGCGACGTATTGCCCTATCCGAGAACCGTTAATAACCTGTACTAAAATATGGCTTTGAGATAAAGGGTGAAAGATTATGCAGATATTCGGTATTGATTTATGGAGGATTATACTGTGCGCAGTTTTGATTATTCTGGTGATAAAGCGTGCAAATATAGTTGCGTTTTTCGGCAGGCTTAAATATTCAAAGGGTGATACGGACGGCGCGCTCAAAATTTTTGCCGTTGCGGATAAGGTCGGAAATTTAAATGTGACAAACCAAGAGATTTACGGCTATATGCTTTTGCGCACGGGCGACCCCGACAGGGCGGAAACACAGTTTCGGCGGATATTGCCTATGACAAAGCGCGACAGCGCGGCAAGGTATAAGCTTAAAAACCTGCTTGCGCTGACATACTGGAAACAAGGTCATCTCGATGAGGCGATTGAGGAACTCGAAGAGGTCATCGATGCCGACTTTAAAACAACACAGATTTATCAGAATCTCGGGATTTTATATAATTTGAGCGGAGATACTGAAAAGGCGATAAAATTCAATCTTAAAGCATATGATTATAATGCCGATGATAATATAATAACCGATAACCTTGCGGATTCGTATGCGATAAGCGGTGATTATGAAAAAGCGGCAGAGATTTACGGCGAATTGATGTCGAGAGAGAACAAACCCGAATTCCCCGAGGCGTATTACGGTTACGGGCGGGTTTTGTGCAAGCTCGGCAAAAAGAGCGAAGGAATCGAAATGATAAAAAAATCGCTCAATAAACCTTTTTCGTATATGAGCGTAAAGAGCAAACAAGATGTCGAAAAAATGCTTGAAGAATATGAAAATTCCGATGGCGAATAAGACAGCATCATAGTTGGGGCATATACTAACGAAATATAATGAGTATTTGATGATAGAAAGGAATTTAAATTAAAATGAAAAGTCATTATTCAATGAAAATAGCGGGGCTTAAAAGGGATTTGCCCCTGTGCAGGGTAAACGATGAGCTTTATATTGCGGCGTTTATTATGTTCGGTGATGTCGAGATAACAAAAGCGTCGGCAAAAGAGCTTTTGTCAAAAGCACCCGAACACGATATTATGATTACCGCTGAATGTAAGGGCATACCCTTGTTATACGAAATGGCGCGTCAATCGGGCGAAAATAACTATATCGTTGCGAGAAAAGCACCCAAGATTTATATGACGGACGTACATACCACTTACGTAAACTCGATTACCACCGAGAATCGTCAAACACTTTGTCTCGGCAAAGAGGACGCGCTTGCGCTCAAAGACAAACGCGTGCTTATTGTCGATGATGTAATAAGCACGGGCGAATCGCTCAATGCCTTGGAAACATTGGTCAAAGAGGTCGGAGGAAACATTGTCGGAAAGATGGCTGTTTTGGCTGAGGGCGAGGCGTCGCTGCGTGACGACATAACCTTTTTGGAAACATTACCCCTGTTTGACAAGGACGGAAACGCTTTGCCGATTGGATAGCCGAAAGATAATAACCCGAACCCGCCTGAAAAAGCATAAATTCGGCATCTTTTAGCTTGTCATCTTTGCAAGGCATAAGAAAACAATAATACATACATATAAACGGAGGTGCGATTATGTACCTCCGTTTATATGTTAAAATATGAAAGACTAACTCTGCATTTACGCGATCTCAAAAAATGTATATAATGTCAGGAACACAACCATTTTATTATCAACGGGCATTGACCGTTTTGAAATGTAAGGCTCATAAACTCATCCTCATCGACCGTTTCGGCTTTGCATAATTTGACGAATTCCGTGCGGTCAAAGTTTTCACAGTGTTTGCATTTGTCGGCCGTATATTTGGCAAAATCGTTAAAGTTGTCAAAAACGATAAGGGTTCCGAAAAACTCATTAAAAACCTCTAGAGCTTTTGAAAAAGCCTGTTCAAAATCTACGTTTCGGCTGTCGTTAATGTAAAGATTCGATATATCGCGTATGGTATAATACGCATTTATGATGTCTTGATTTTCCTTATAAGCCTCGGGATAATCCGATTTATAATTTTCTATAAGCCGGTGTGTTTCATCATCGCTTGTCGGATTATTTGTGATTCCGAGTATTGTCATAACGGATGATGCGGTCGAAGATTTAAGACAATATATTATTCCGACATTACTGTCCGCGCATCTTAGATATATTTTATGCGCAAAACAGTTTTTTGAAGATTCGGAAAATATAAAATAGTTATAATCTTTCATGTTTTTGTTTATTTTTTTAGTCATATGTTTCTCCCCTTTTGATTTTTTTAAATGAAACTTTTGAATGATACATATAGTGCTAAATTGAAAAAACCATTTCAATCTCCTCCCTTCAAATTTTATCGGCTAAGAGCCTTAACCGTATTTATATTATACAACACAATGGAAAAAACTTCCATTTGTTTTATTTACAAAAATTAACATTTTTAAAAATATATTTTAGCATTTTATGACAGTAAATGGATATTTATTCATAAAAATACCAAATAATCAAATTTAAAATAAAATATAATCGAAAAACCGATTAATAAGTATTCGGATAAGGTTGTGCAAGAGGAGATTTTCGACCCTGTTCTGACTATCTTGACATATGGTGAGTTTGACGAAATTTTTGACATTATGCACGTCCGCCAAAAACCGCCGACTCTGTATATCTTTTTGGAAGATGCCGAGCATATAAGGGCGGCAACCGAACGGTTGAGGTTCGGCGGCGGTTGTATAAACGATGTGATAATTCACCTTGCGACAAGCGAAATGGGTGCGTATCACGGAAAAACAGGATTTGACGCATTTTCGCATCATAAAAGCATAGTCGACAAAAAGACAAACATTGACTTGCCGATTAGGCATCGCCCGTACAAAAAAGAATCGTATAAAAAGCTTTTAAAAAAGTTTATGAAATAAAAATTGCGGACGTTCGGATTTTAATCCGAACGTCCGTGTTTTGATAATACGTTATTTATAAATTATTTTGCCGATAAGCGAGAATATAAAAAATGCGATTATGTCCGCCGCAACGACCGTGCAGCCGACCGGTGAAGATAAAATTATTGACGCCGATATTCCGATTGCGGTACAGATTATCGAGAATACGGCGGAACATATGACAACCTTTTTAAAGCTTTTAAATATGCGCATTGCCGAAATTGCCGGAAAGACAATCAGCGCGGACGTAAGCAGAGAACCGGCGAGGTTCATTGCAAGGACAATGATGACCGCGCACACAATCGAAATCGCTGCGTTATAAAGACCGACGTTTATCCCTGTTGCCGCGGCAAAATTTTCGTCAAAGGTAACGGCAAAAATTTTGTCATATGCCGTGATAAACAGGACTATTACCGCAACGGATAAGATTGCGCACAGCTTGACATCGGTATTCGAAAGCGTGAGAATCGAAGTCGAACCGAAAAGAGTTCCGCACACATCGCCGTTTATGTTTGACGAAACCGGAAAGACGTTCATAAGCAGGTATCCTATTGCGAGAGTTCCCACCGACAGCATCGCAAGTGCCGAATCGCCTTTTATTATCGTCTTGCGCTCGGACGCAAGCAGCAAAATTGCGCACAGAACCGTGACGGGCATAACGACAATCATTTCATTATTAATTTTAAGCACGGTTGCAATGGCGAGCGCGCCGAACGCAACGTGCGATAGACCGTCACCCATAAAAGAATATCGTTTAAGAACGAGAATTACCCCGGCGAGTGATGAACACAGAGCAATCAAAATTCCGCATATAAAGGCATATCTTATAAACGGATAGCTGAAATATTCGCCGAAAAGCGCGATTATATCATTCATTTTCGTTCCCCTCCATTATCGGAATCATTCGAACATATCCGATTCATATTTAAAAATTTTTGGCACGGCTCGCTCTTTAAATAGTCGCACGTCCTGCCGAAAAACAGCTGTGTGCCGGCGATATGCAGGATGTGGCTTGCGTATTTTATCGCAGCCGAAATATCGTGAGAAACCATAATAATTGTTGTTTTATCCTCGTTGTTGAGCTGCATCAAAAGGTTATACATTTCTTCGGTAACACCGGGGTCAAGCCCAGTTACAGGTTCATCGAGAACAAGCATTTCGTCCGTTGCACAAAGCGCACGAGCGAGAAAGACACGCTGGCGCTGACCGCCGGATAAATCCCTAAAGCTCTTGTCCGAAATATCAAGAATACCCATTCGTTCCATTGCGGATTTGGCTGTTTTCTTTGCCGCACCGTTATAAAACAGACTGCGTTTTGATGCCGAACAGCCCGACAGAACGACCTCTTTGACAGACGCGGGAAAGTCCTTTTGGATTTCTGTCTGTTGAGGAAGATACCCGATTTTTGAATTTTTGAGAGAGGGGCTTTCGATAATTTCACCGCCGAGCGGCTTAATCAGCCGCAGAATAGCCTTTATAAGCGTGCTTTTTCCCGAACCGTTTTCGCCGACTATACAGAGATAATCACCGCGGTTCACGCTGAAATTAATATTTTGAGTTACGGTTTTACCCTCATATCCGAGCGATAAATTTTTACAAGTTATTTGTACCATATCATATATCCTTTCGAAAGTTTTTCGGTTTTTGCGGCGGTTAATTTAAAACGAGCTTTAAAACATCGAGGTTTTGGGTCATTGCCGATATATATGTCAGACCGTTCGAAATGTCATTGTCGGTCACCCCCTGAAGGGAGTTGAGCGTAACGGTTTGTACGTCCGTGCGGCCGCTTGCTTTTATAACCGCCGATGCCGTTTCGCTTGTCGGATTGTCAGTTGTGACAATATATGACAGATTCAGTTCGTCCAGCTCGTTCGCCAAAGATACAACCGTTTTAAAGCTTGCCTCGGTTTCGGCAGAGCATCCAGGAAAAGCGGCGTGACAATTCAAGCCGTAATCTTTGGCGAGATACAAAAACGGAAATCTGTCGGCAACAATTATATTATTGTTCTTTGCAGAGTTGACGGTTTGGGTATATTCGCCGTCAAGTGCGTCCAAAATCATACAGTATATATTGGCGTTCGTCCGATATGTTTCGGCATTATCGGGGTCGATTTGAGCGAATTTTTCACCGAGAGCCGCGCATATCCTTTGAACGCGTTTTATCGAAAGCCAAATGTGTTCATCCGATTCGTCATAATCTTCGTTGTCGGCGGATTCGCCCTCGTTATGATGATGTTCGTGGCTGTGCTTGTGTTCGTGTCCGTGAGAATCGCTTTCGATATTTAAATCGTCCTCGTTCAAGATACTGTCCGAAACGATATTCATACAGCTGAAACGGTCGGTTTTTTGAGCTGAGCTGTCAAGAATATCCTCGATTGATTCATCCGATGCTCCGCCATTATAGATGAGCAATGCCGAATGGGTTATCCTAATGATGTCATTTGCCGACGGCTGATAGCTGTGTGCGTCCGCGCCGTTTTTAAAAAGCATTGAAAGCTCTATTTTATCCGTACTTCCTATGATGTTGCGCGCCCAGTCATATTGCGGAAAATCGGTGCATAAAACCTGTATTTTCCCGTTACCGTCTGTGTCCGATGTGCGATAATCGGGCAAGGTACATGAGCACAAAAACGCCGCCGTTATTGCAAGCGTGATGACAAGCATAACAAGGCGTTGAATGCGGTTATTAAGTTTTTTGCGTTTTAATCTGTCAAATTTTTTCACTTTATATTTCCTTATACAAATTATATTTCTTTATCGAGTTCAACCGCGGCGGAGCTTGCAACGGACGCGCAATATTCGCATACGGAACAGTTTTTGTCGCAATTCATCGTGTGCCGAGCAAAATCCTCGGGGATTTTTTTGTTCTCGATGATGCACGGATAGAATATGTCGGTATGGTTCGGTTCAAGCAGGTCGGTAACAGCACCGGTAAAGCTTTTGTCGATATAGGCGCGCAGAATTTTAATCGGGTTTGCACTCACCCGTGTCGCGAGCTTTGCCGATGTGAAATATTCGTCATAGAGGTGTATGTCCTCGGGACGGATAAAGTTTGTGTCACGGATAACCGAAACGCGGTTTTCGGGTTTTGTCAGAAATTCGCGGCAGATTCCGCGAAAGTCATATGCGTTGTCCATTTTTGAAATTTCGGCCTCATGGGCGACAAGGTTATCGTGAAATGTATGTGCCGAACAATAATTCAAACAGCCGCTGTTTGCCAGGATATAAAGACCCTTGCCGTTGTCGGCGCACCATTTCGAAAGCTCTTTTATCTTTGCCGCGCTGCGGTTAAAGTCGCGCTGCATATAAAAACTGTCAAAGTATTCCGAGACGTATTCCATTGCAATCGTTGTGCCAATCTTCATATTGACAGATGCGCGAACATCGATGCCGTCAAAATTCGAATGTATAAATTTTGCGATAAGCGGCGATGTCGTTGTAACGGACGAAAGTCCGAAATTTTCGGAAATATAATTAATTGTGTTTCCGATTTTGTTGAAAAAGCTTCGCGATTGGCTTTCTACGCCGTAACAGTTGGCGTTGAGCAAAAGGTTGAGCGCGATGCCCGACTTTGAGATATATTCCAAATCTCTGATTTGCCGCTGTTGTGCTTCCCACGGCAAAAGCTCATCGTTTTGCAGCATACTGCACCGTCCGTTTGCAATATCGCCCCACGAAAAGTAAAGTTCGCTTATATGCTCTTTGTTTTGTACGATATATTCCATATATGTTTTGCCGTCATAAGAGCGTACATCCGTTATCTGATAACCGACAGAGTATTTCATTATGCCGCCTCCTTAAATCAATATGTAAACATAAACGACAGCCGTTAAAGCTGTCGTTTGATAAACTTTTTAAAGCTTGTCGAGAGTAACGGTCAGGCTTGACTCATCCCACCCGACCTTGTATCCGAGAGCCTCGGCGAGAAATCGTATCGGCAAATACGTTCTGTTGTCCGCGCTGTCTATATACGCCGCCGTATCCATAGTAACGGTCGTGACCGCACCCGTTTCAAGAGATGTGATAAAAAGCGAGTTGCTTCCGTTTTGAACATAAATCAAAGAGGTTGACGAGCCTATGCACGCCGCCCTTGAATTTGTGTCAAACCACACATCATACTTTAAAAATTCCGATACAAAGCGCACAGGAACAAATGTCCGATTGTCGCGTTCGCGAATTTGACCCATTTCGGGCGGAATTTCCGCAACGGTTCCGTCAATCACTATGCTGTCCGCCGCGGCATAAGCCGCCCAGCCCGAATATATAAGTATCGCCGTAAGTACCGGTGTTAAAAATCTTAAATGTCTAATCTTCATAAATCCGACTCCGTTCGTTTTGCCGTGTTAAATGGTTTCTGTCTCAAAGACAGATTCCGTGTTTAGCCGACGGGGGTGTATACGGACGAATCCTCGGTTGCGTCAAGGCTTACGGTCTGACTTGCCTCGTCCCAGCCGACTGTGTATCCGATTGCCTCAGCCAAAAAGCGAATGGGAACATAAGTTCTGTCATCATCGCCGAGGAAAGCATTTGTATCCATTTGGATAATTTGTGCATCGGACGCGGTTAAAATAAACAGTTTGTTGTCGCCAATCGTAAGGAAGTACGAAATGCCCGTGTCAAGACTTGTCATAGTGACAGTGCTGCGTACTTCTTCGGTTTTAACACCTTCTCTTTCGGTAACATAGTTTGTTTCCTGATAATTAACGGTACAGTTGAGATATTCCATTATGAAACGAATGGGAACGAATGTTCTGTCATCGATTTCGCGAATCTGACCCATTTCGGTCGGGATTTCGACTTCGTTTCCGTTCATAACGATTCTCTCTGCCGCGGCAAATGCCGAAACGGATGATAAGAGCATACTTGCCGCCATTGTAATCATTAAAAGTTTCTTTTTGAATTTCATAGAAATCTCCATTCCGCCGCCCTGCGTCGGCATAAATTGTAATTAGTATTCTCTTATCCGCAGGGCAAGGAATAATAAGAGATTTTTTCGCCCATGTGCGTTTCCGAGGCACAGCCGAGGAAAATCTCGCACGGGCAATTAATTCCGCCGGAGACATAGCGTGAAAGGAAATTTCACGTTATTTTCCTCCGAATTCAGTGTTTTATTAAGTTTATTTTAACATAATATATGATAAAATTCAAGTATTTTTTTAAAATAGTTGAGATAATTTATGTTTTTAACGCCGCCGAATCGGGTATAATAAATTGCGATTATGTTTAATTTTTATGAACGCTCGACAACTTTACCAAAAAAGCCGCCGCTTTTATGTAAAATTTTTCGCTTTTGACATTGCATTTTTGACGGTTTTAAGGTATAATTATTATCAGTCGAACACAAAGACGCATTTGCCGTCCCACGATGAGTATTATGTGCGTTTTTGGTTCACGGGCTCTTTTCGGAGTCGGAAGAAATCAAAAGAAAGAGGTAGAATAAGTATGGCAGAGATTAATTTGAGCAAGTATGGCATTAGCGGAACAACCGAGGTTGTTTACAACCCCTCATACGAACAGTTGTTTGAAGAGGAAACAAAACCCGGTTTAGAGGGCTTTGAAAAGGGTCAGGTAAGTGAGCTGGGTGCAGTCAACGTTATGACCGGTGTATACACGGGTCGCTCGCCCAAAGATAAATTTATAGTAGAAGATGAAAATTCAAAGGATACCGTTTGGTGGACTTCGGATGAATATAAAAATGATAACCATCCCGCATCACAAGAGGCGTGGAAGGCTGTTAAGGACATAGCTATCAAAGAGCTTTCGAACAAGAGATTGTTTGTTGTTGACGCGTTCTGCGGAACAAACAAGGATACCCGTATGGCAATCCGTTTCATAGTTGAGGTTGCATGGCAGGCTCACTTTGTTACAAATATGTTTATCAAGCCGACCGAGGAAGAATTAAAGGACTTTGAACCTGATTTCGTTGTTTACAACGCATCAAAGGCAAAGGTTGAAAATTATAAAGAACTCGGCTTGAATTCCGAAACAGCGGTTATGTTCAACATAACAAGCCGTGAACAGGTTATAGTAAACACCTGGTACGGCGGCGAGATGAAAAAAGGTATGTTCTCGATGATGAACTATTACCTGCCGCTTCGCGGAATCGCATCGATGCACTGTTCGGCAAACACCGATAAAGAAGGCAAGAATACAGCTATATTCTTCGGTCTTTCGGGAACAGGTAAGACAACATTGTCAACAGACCCCAAGCGTTTGCTCATCGGTGATGACGAACACGGCTGGGATGATAACGGTGTATTTAACTTTGAGGGCGGATGCTATGCAAAGGTTATCAACCTCGACAAAGAATCCGAACCCGATATATATAACGCTATTCGCCGTGACGCATTGCTTGAAAACGTTACGCTTGACGAAAACGGAAAGATTGACTTTGATGACAAGTCGGTAACGGAAAACACTCGTGTTTCTTACCCGATTGACCATATCGAAAACATCGTTCGCCCCGTTTCGGCGGCTCCGGACGCAAAGAATGTAATATTCCTGTCTGCCGATGCTTTCGGCGTACTTCCCCCGGTATCGATTCTTACACCGGAACAGACGCAGTATTACTTCCTTTCGGGATTCACGGCAAAGCTCGCCGGAACAGAGAGAGGTATAACAGAACCCACACCGACATTCTCGGCTTGCTTCGGTCAGGCTTTCCTCGAATTGCACCCGACCAAGTACGCAGAGGAGCTCGTTAAAAAGATGCAAAAGAGCGGTGCGAAAGCATACCTCGTAAACACAGGCTGGAACGGTACGGGCAAGCGTATATCAATCAAAGATACACGCGGTATCATCGACGCAATTTTGAGCGGCGCAATTCTGGACGCACCGACAAAGAAGATTCCGCATTTTGATTTCGAAGTACCGACAGAGCTTCCGGGTGTTGATTCGGCTATCCTCGACCCGCGTGACACATATGAGAATGTGGCAGATTGGGAAGAAAAAGCGTTGGATTTGGCAGGCAGATTCATCAAGAATTTTGCTAAATACGAGGGTAACGCAGCAGGCAAAGCTCTTGTTTCGGCAGGTCCTCAGAAATAATTTTAGGGCGAAATATAAAGCTTTAAAAACCAAAACCCAAAATATAACAGAGCCGAGGCGAATTGATTCGTCTCGGCTCTTTATGTACCGGTGTTTTTATATTGTCCGGATTTTGTGTGATGAGAAAAGTTCAGCGGCAGAAATATCTTTTTTTGAATTGCAAAGGGGTGATGTTTTCCATACTCTTAAAAGCCCTGATAAAGCTGCACGCGTCATTGTATCCGATAAGTTCCGCAATCTTTTCTATCGAGGTGTTGTCCTCAATCAAAAGTTCTTTTGCGCGGTCTATTCTGCGTTTTTTTATATATTCGTGAGGGGTCATACTCATAATTTGTTTAAACTTGACCGAAAAATGACATCTTGAATAATTCAGCATATCTGCAAGCTTTTCCGCGGAGATTTCTTCCGCATAATTTTCGTATACTTCACAGCTTTCGTTTAACATTTGGAACATCTCCGTTCTAACAAAATGCTTATTTCTTAAAACATTTTAAAATTGAAACTTTTGTTTTGTAATATTATAATATCAATATAAATATTTTAGGTGATTGTTAAATCTGAAAATGCATAATTGCGAATAATCTAATTTAAAATCCAAAACAATTTTTAAATTGCTGTCAAAGGGCGGCAGACAGCTTTTTGACTGAGTCGAAAAACGACCGTGCAAAGCAGTATTAATCATAGAATATGGTTCGTTTTTAATTATTATATAGTCTTGCGGAGCGTGTGTTAAGTGTGTTATAAATATTATAAGATAAACTTTAATCGTTTATACAAAATGCACAACTAAAATTTTTGGTTTTGAATAATATAACCAAAATAGTATTTAAATTAAAAGTTGGGTAAAAGATTTAATGTGTTAGAATACAGTTTTATATTTTCAAAAAGATGCAGCCGAAGTAAGAATCAACCGAAAAGAGGATAAGCAAACAGTACCAAATGCCAAGAGGTAAGGAGGAAAAAGTAATGGAAATCAAAAAGGTTATCGCCGCGGTTTTAAGCGCGGCAATGCTGGTCGGAACGGGTGTTGCATCGCTTGCCGCCGCAGAGAGGAACGGTGTTTCGTTAACGCTCAATTCGGCGGACGCCGATGCAATCGAGGGTCAAATTCAAATCGTGTCAAACGGCGGCGAGAGAATCAAATCGGGCTATACTCTGTCCGTTTCGGATTTGAATAACAGCGGTGTATGTGCGGATAAAAAAGAAATAAAATACTATTATTCGGGCGAGGACAATATATGGACGGCAACAGAGACAGCCGGTGACACATACACAATCACAAACGACATGGCGAACAAGCAAATCTGTGCGGTTTTGACGAATAATTCCAACGTTAAATATATCTCGAACACCGTGACGGTCGGCGAAAATCTCAAACACGTACTTGCGTGGGATAAATCCGCCATCGGGGCAACGCCCGATTCCAAACCCGAGAATAAAGTTGTATTCACCGACGGCACTAATAAGTCAAAAGAGCTGTTGCTGCTGCACAGCGACGCGGACAAATCATTTTTTGCCGCCGAGCCTATTTCGGGGTTAAAAATATATGATGACAGCGAGAAAAGACAGATATTTAAAACCGATGATGAAAACAGCGTTCTTTGCAAAATGAACAAGACCGATTTTATCACGGCAAATATTATGCCCGAGTCAATGCAGGCATACCTGCAAAGCACAAATTGGGAAACAGAGGCTGGAAACCCGAATTTCGGGTCGGATTATTCGAATATGCAAAACGATACCGTTATCAATGCAAAGACGGCGCCGATAAGCGTAAACGAATATAATACATATGCCGACATAATCGGTTACAATAAAGGCATTGCGCTCAGAACCCCCACCGAGACGGTAGACAGCACCAAAGGCACATACGGTTGTTTTGAGGCAATTCTAAAGAGCGGCGGAAGACAGTTTTTGACAACAAACGGAACGGCATATCCGATTGTTCCCGTGTTTTGGGTCAGCAATGACATTTTTAAAAACGTTAAAGCTGAATCCGCAGGGGCGGCGGTAGTCGCAAAAATCCTTGAGACGGGAAACAGCGGCGGACTTTATACGGATGATGAATGGGGTAATTTCGATTTCGGAGGTATCACGGGTAGGGAAGACGTAAAGCTTAATATTACGTCCAACGGCGGAGAGGGAATCAAGTCGGGATATACTCTGACCGCGGCGAATAAAGATGATACGGAGGATATAACGGGTACGGCTCAAAAGATTGCTTATTTTGTTTCCGACAGTGGTGAACAAGGTACGTGGGAAATGGCAGGAACGGCCGAAAACGGCGCAAAGTTCACGCTTTTGAATTCGCACGCAAATAAGTATGTGATTGCGGCGGCGAAAATGCAGGACGGAACAAAGTATATTTCAAACTCGTTGCTGACAGGCGAGAACTTATCATATCTCGGCGAATGGAATCAACCGCCGACAGGTATGAAAGAACACGCGGACAGAAACGACAGGCTTTATTTGGATGTTGACGGTTTCAGAGGAATCGGATATACGATGCTCGATTCGGACGATGCCAGCATATTGCTGCTCAGTGATTCGCTGGACGACAGAACGGCAAATTATATTGACCCGTTGGATACAACTAAATTGTATCAGATTTATGATTCAAATGATGAAAATTCAATCGCGCATCATATCAATACTGATGAATTTATAAAGCAATATATTGCTCCCGATGGTTATGAGCGGTATATAAACCGAACGTATTGGGAAACCGAGGCCGGATATACGGATAAAATGACAAACGATACGGTCGATTATTCAAAGATTGCTGTTCCGAGTGTGACGGAATTATACAAATATGCGGATAAAATCGGCTCTCGTGACGGAAATTCAATCAGGACGAGAACGCCGCTGAATAAAGAAAGCGCGATAGGAAATTTTAAATACCTGCACCCGACATCGGGGATTCAATATCTTAAGTCATTCTCGACGTATTACCCGCTCAGAGTTGAGGCGCGTATCAGCAAATCAATGTACAAGTATGTAAAGATTGACGCAATAAATACAGGCAGCGGTGTTCTTGCCGCGGTCGGCTTTCCGGAATTATTGACGATTGACCAAGCGAAGGCGTTGGGATATTCGGGCAGAGAGCTGATAAAGCTCGGATATTTTAAGGATAAAAATCTGATTTACACATCGCTGAACGGTATTTCGTTTGACGGAACAAATGCAACGATAGATATTGCGGCGTCAAATCCTAAAGATGAAAGTACGGACGCAAAAATTATCTGTGCGGTATATGATTCGGATAACAGATTAAAACTTGTCAAAGAGGATAATATAACCGTTGCATCGGGCGAGAGCGATGCCGAAAAGACAATCGCGCTCTCGGGCGTTGAAGAGACGGATAAGATAACGTTTTATTTTTGGAACAACGGACAAAATTTATATCCCGTCACCGACAGCTATAGCTATGTTGTGCCGGGCGAGATAAGCGAATATTCGCTTTTGGACGCGAATGTCGCGGAGAACAATGTGCGTATCTGCGGCAGAGGCGAAGTTGTTGATTATAAGGCAGACAAAGATGCCGCGGCCGTCAAAACGAGAACTTTTAACTGGACAAATTCCGGATTTGAATTTGAGTTCACGGGTATCGTTGCAAGCGTTTATGTTGACAAATCTTCTTATGACGACAGCGTGACAAACGGTAACTATTTCAATGTTGTGAGCCGCTGTGAGCCGAACGGAGAGGTGTCGGTGAACAGAATTAAGCTTAAACAGGGTTGGAACGAGATATTTAAAGCTGATAAAAAGGGAACGTATACAATAGCGCTAAAGCGTTCGTCAGAGGCATCGCGCGGAACAATCGGAATAAGCAAAATCCGTACGGACGGAGAGCCGAGAGCAACGCTCGCTAAGGCTAAAAAGATAGAGTTCATCGGCGACAGCTTTACAACGGGTTATGCAAATTCGCCCGAGCTTTCGTATTCAAAATCGTTCTGTGCGCAGAATTCCGATAACTATAATTCGTATACGGGGTTTGTCGCAAGAGAGTTTGATGCGGATTATAACGTAACGGCTTATGAGGGAAAAGGCGTGTATGTGAACAGCGACGGCAGCACCGATTGTACTATGACCGACCTGTTTGACTTTGCCGATGTATATGTCGGCAATACCGGCTTAAATATGTCAACGCGTACAAAGTGGGATTACGGCAAATTCGTTCCGCAGCTCGTCACCGTTTTTCTGGGTGAGAATGATATGTACGGTTCGAAAAAGGTTGAAAACGTTGAAACGGGTTTTGCACAAAAATATGCTGTGCTTTTGGATAAAATCAGGACGGCGTATCCGAATGCAAAAGTATTGTGCATAGCAAGAGAAAAAGGCGGATACCCTGAATCGGTTCGGCAAGCGGTGACAGACCGGGGCGGCGAAAACAACGGATTTTATTATTTGGAAATAAAGAACTTTTCGGCATCGAGTATGGGGCATCCCACGGTTGATGAGGACAGAAAAATCGCAAACCGGATAATCGAGAAAATAAATACAATGGACGGATTATGGAATTAATTTTTTATCGGACAGAGAGGAGAGATTAAAAAAACAGAGACCAAGACGGAGTTACGCTGCATCTGCCGCATATTGCGGCAGACGTGCGGCGGCGGAAATTAAAAAAGGGTGGCAAAAATATCAAATACCAAAAGGTAAGGAGGAAAAAGTAATGGAAATCAAAAAAGTAATCGCCGCGGTTTTAAGCGCGGCAATGCTGGTCGGAACGGGTGTTGCATCGCTTGCCGCCGCAGAGAGGAACGGTGTTTCGTTAACGCTCAATTCGGCGGACGCCGATGCAATCGAGGGTCAAATTCAAATCGTGTCAAACGGCGGCGACAGAATCAAATCGGGTTATACTTTGTCAGTTTCGGATTTGAATAACAGCGGTGTGTGTGCGGCAAAATCCGCAATCACATTCTATGTTTCATCCGATAATGCAAATTGGACGGCAACAGAGACCACGGGTGACACATACACAATCACAAACGATATGGCGAACAAGCAAATCTGTGCGGTTTTGACGGATAATTCCAACATTAAATATATTTCAAACACCGTGACGGTCGGCGAAAATCTCAAACAACGTTTGGGTTATGACGGAAAAGCACCAAATATAGTGGAAAATGCACCTGATAGCAATAAATTTATATTGACAGACGGAATGAACACAACAAAAGAGTTAACATTGCTTGAAACGAGAGAGGACAAAGCTTTTGTGTTGTCACCTAAAACAAGCACATTTCCATTTTATGAAGATTCAACGGCACAGTTCCAGATTATCAATACCAAAGATCCAAAGAGTATATTTTATAAAATAAATCAATCTGACTATATAACTCAAAATATACTTCCCAAATCAATGCAGAGTTATCTTATTGAAACGGGTTGGGAAACAGAAGCCGGATGTCAGACATTGGATGAGGATCACTCAAATATGATAAATGATACGGTGGTGTTTTCAAAAATTGCTGTACCCAGTCAAAGCGAATTTTATGATAATGCTGATAAAATAGGATATAAGGATGCAACCGGTCTTATTCTGCGGTCACCGTATACAAAAGACGGCAGAATACAGGCGGTAAATCCCATCGGAGGGGGAATTGCTGTTGTAAATACACATTCGAGTACATATTATTCAACACGTCCGTGTTTCTATATAAATACAGATATATTCAAAAACATCAAGGTTGAATCAGCAGGCATAGAAGTAGTTAAAACGATTCTCAGTCTCGGAAACGAAAACGGACTTTATACAGACGCCGAATGGCAAGAATTTCAAAATAGAGCGAACGCTTTGCAATTCGGCGAAATTAACGGCACAGAGACCGTGAAACTTAATATTACGTCCAACGGCGGAGAGAGAATCAAGTCGGGATATACCTTGACCGCGGCGAATAAAGATGATACGGAGGATATAACGGGTGCAGCTCAAAAGATTGCTTATTTTGTTTCCGACAGTGGTGAACAAGGTACGTGGGAAATGGCAGGAACGGCCGAAAACGGCGCAAAGTTCACGCTTTTGAATTCGCACGCGAATAAGTATGTGATTGCCGCCGCAAAAATGGAGGACGGCACAAAGTACATTTCAAATCAGCTGACAGTGGGCGAGAATTTAGCCGCAAGCCCCGGTGTATGGGGCAAGATACCCGAAATAACCGAGGGCGAAAATAATTATGTTATGAAGGCGTATGCCGATAAGACCGACAGATTATATTTGGATATTGACGGATATAACGGAATAGGTTATACTATGCTTGACGCGGATGAAAACAATATCTTGCTTTTGAGCGATGCACTGGATAATACCCCGACTTATAAAAATCCCGATAACCCAAATCAAAAATATCAGATTTACGATTCAAACGATAAAAACTCGGTTGCGTATTATATAAACCAAAAATCGTTTATCAATAACAATATTGTTCCGAGCGGCTATGAGAATTATATAAACACAACCGCGTGGGAGACCGAAACGGGGTGCCGTGATAAAATGGTAAATGATACGGTTGATATTTCAAAGGTTGCCTTGCCGAGTATGACGGAAGTATATAAGTATGTTGACAAGATAGGGTATCGCGACGGAAATTCAATCAGAACAAGAACTCCGGCAAGCTCGGAAAGCTCGGCAGGAGATTTTAAGTTCTTGCTTCCGGGTGGAGGTATGCAATATCTTGACCCGACATCAACTTTTTATCAGTTCAGAGTTGAAACGAGTATCAATAAGGACTTATATAAGCATATAAAGCTTGACGCAATCAATTCGGGGGTTGATGCTCTTGCCGCTGTTGGCTTCCCGGGATTGTTATCGATTGGTGAGGCAAAAGCGTTGGGATATTCCGATGACGAGCTGATAAAACTTGGATATTTTGACAACAAAATTTATGCGGCGCTCACAAACATTTCCGTATCGGGGAATGATGTGCTGATTGATGTCGCAACATCGAACCCCAAAGAGAATATAGACGCAAAAATTATCTGTGCGGTCTATGATTCGGATAATAGACTAAAGTTTATCAAAAGTGATGATGTAAGCATTGCGCACGGCGAAAAAAATATCGAAAAGACAATAACACTTTCGGACGGAATAGGGTCAACCGACAAGGTTGCATTCTATTTATGGAAGGACGAAACCAATATTTCGCCGATTTCCGCAAAGATTTTCGGTGAGGAAAAGAATACCGTTCCGATTGCGACGGTCACAAGCTTAACGGAGATTCCGTATAACAACAGCATATTTGAGTATAACGGAAGGTGGAAAGAGGATGCGGCAAACGGATATATGATTGGTAACTGGGCATATCCTTATGTTGATTTTTCAGTTAAAGCAACAAACCTTGTACTTAACTTTGGTGATGCAACCCCAAAGGCAATAAAGATATACATAAATGACAAAGAGGTGTGGGCGGATGCACAGTCGAGCGCGTCAAAAACGGAGACAATCGATATTTCGAAATATCTCGCAAGCGGAGTAAGCAACGTAAGAGTTTTTGACAATGCCGAAACATTGCCGATGAACTTTAAAGGTATCACGGTGAATGAGGGTGCGGAGGTGCTGAACCCTAAGCAAAGCAGAGGAAATATGCTGTTTATCGGCGATTCGATTTCGTCCGCTTCGTACAGTTATACATATACTTTGCCGCTTGCCCTCGGAATGGATAACACGAGGATTTCAAAATCGGGTATCGCATTCCTTGACGGAAATTACGCCGGGGCGGTGAGAGACGGAGTTCTCGGTATGCAGACAAAGTTCAAACAGATGCAGACCCTCGACAAGGGAACGGACGCATACGATTTTGCAAATGATGATAAGTTCGATTTTATTTTTGTGAATATCGGAACAAACGATGTTTATAAAAGTTCGGACGGCTCAGTTGACAATATCGATAGGTTTAAGGCAAAGTACAAGGAATTTATAAACTTTTTGTCCTCGACTTATACAAAGGCAAAAATAGTGGTAATCAAGCCGGTGCGCAAGAGCAAATATTGGGCGTATGACGAAACAAACAAAACAAACGCATATTGGCGCGCTCAAACCTTTGACTCGATAGGCGAGGCAATCGGCAAAGGTGAGTACGGCGAAAATGTTTTGTATGTTGATACAACCGAATGGGATATTGATATTAATGACATCGACAACATACACCCGACGGTTTCGGGTCATGAACAGATTAAGTCAAAGCTTATCGGATTTATGACGGAAAATAATTTAATTTAAGTAATTGTTTTTTCGGGGGTTAATTTTTAGCCCCCGAAAAAATGCATTATTAAATGAATTTATCTTTTGAAGATTCGGAGGTTAAGATATTCAATGAAGAAATACATCAGTGCATTTTTAAGTTTAATAATGATAATTTCGGGCGTGGCGGTTTGTTTCGCCGAAGAGACTGCGGTCGGCGTGACGTCAAACGGCGGCAAGAGTATTTCACAGCCCTTGAAATGGGGTCAGGCTGCACCGAATGCGGTCGAGAAATCCCCGAACGAGAATAAGTTTATTCTGACGGACGGAGAGAACGGCACAAAAGAGCTGACCTTGCTTGACGGACAGGACGGCAAGGCGTTTGTTCTTGCGCCGAGCACCGGGCCGATGGCTTTTTATGCCGATTCGTCGGCACAGTTTCAAATTATCGATGTCAATAACCCAAAGAGCCTGTTTTATAAAATAAATCAAGACGATTATATAACACAAAACGTCCTGCCTTTATCCATGCAGGAATATCTGATTGAAACAGGCTGGGAAACAGAGGCGGGATATTCGGAGCTTGACGCGGAACACTCGAATATGCAAAACGATACGGTGACATATTCAAAGACCGCAATACTCAGCCAAAGCGAATATTATGATAACGCCGACAAGATAGGGTATAAGGACGCAACGGGTCTGACCCTGCGCTCACCGGTTACAACCAATTCAAAAAAGATGCTGCAGATGATAACCACAGCCGGAAAATTGGATTATGTTGATACATATTCGGCGTATTATTCGACACGGCCGTGCTTTTATGTGAGTTCCGAAATTTTTGGAAAGTATAAATTGGTGTCCGCCGGTGAGAATGTCATTAAATATATAAGCAATACATATTGCGTTCCCGAGCTGTTGGAAATTTATACGAAAGAAGAACTTGAAAGTTTGGGCTTCGGCACGGATTATCCGATAATCGAAAACTTGAAGATAAGCGGAAATAATACGGTCGGTTCGACCCTTACGCCAGTTTATGATTATTCGAATACGGGCGGCGTTGCCGAGGGCGAAAACGTTTATGAATGGTACAGAACGGGTTCGGACGGACAGGCAACGAAAACAAACATAACCTCAAAAAATTATACCGTTTCAACGAGCGATATAGGATGCAATATATTTTGCACCGTTATTCCGTATGACGTGAATAATTCAAGAGGGTATAAGGCTAACTCGGTACGGTCGGATGAAATATCGGCGGACGGATTCAGCGTTTCGTTTGACGGACTTACCCTAAACGATGACGGAACGGCGGAGATTACATTTAATTTCGGCAATATGAACGGCGAAAATGTAATTGCGGTTTTAGAGGTGTTTGACGGATATAACACGGTCGATTCACAGGCAAAAGAGATAAGCCAAAACGGAACGCTGACGCTATCGACCGAAAAGACGGCGGATAATGCTTATGCAAAGGCGTTTGTTGCGGATAAGAACACAAATAAGATATGCGTTGTTCTGACAAAGAATTATGAGCGAAAGCCTGCGGCAGAGATACAGGATAAAGACTATTCGGCGGAATACGATTCGGATAACCGAGTGTATGTACTGAGCGGTGTTAATCCAAGCGTCGCCGCGGAATCGGTATATATTGAACTTAAAAAGACGGGCGAACAAGAGCCTGTATACAGAACATGTGAATTTGTTGATGTCGGAAAGCTTTTGGTGTATTTCAAAATGCCCGATTCTGAGACATCGGGCGATTATACAATAGAAATTTGTTCCGATAAATTATCAGAGCCTGTCACGGTTGAGTTTTACTATAGCTCGATACAAAACAAGGCAAGCATTTTAGAAACGTTAAAGAATGCAAAAACGAGCGGCGAATATGCGGAAATTTTCTCTCAAAAATTGAGAGAGCTTGAAATAAGCGATAAATATGTGTCGGCGATGGATGTCGGAGGATTTGAATTTATCGGGGCGAGCCTGCTCGGAAAGGAGTATTCGACCGATACGATAAATGAATTTTACAAAGATGTCGCGGTATACAGTGCGTGTTATAATCTTTCGCATTCAAAGACGGGCAAAGATGCAATGGAATGTGCTGATTATTACCGCGATAAGATAAAGCTTGACGAAAACGTGCTGTACGGTGACTTTGCGGCGCTGGATAACGGGGATAAAACAGAGGTCTTTTCATTGTTTAACGGCAAGAAGATAAACAATCTGACCGAGCTAAGCGGCGTGTTTGAGGAATGTGTGATTCTGACAAAAATAAACGGCGCGGAAAGTTACGGTATGCTCAATAATTATCTGATAAAATACGAAACATACCTTCCGTTCAGCTTGAATGACTATAAAGCATCGGACACAACGGCGGCGTCAAGGTATCTTTTTAAAACAAACACGGGGTTCAAGACGATGGAAGAGCTGAAAGGCGGAGTTGCAAAAGCGGTATACGAATCCGCAAAAAGCAGCGGTTCGGGTTCGGGTTCAGGCTCGGGTTCAGGTTCAGGCTCGGGTTCAGGCTCGGGGTCAAGTCCGATTAAGAAAATTGAGGTTGACAAGACGGAAATATCGAATCCCGTAAATCCCGTTTCGATGTTCGGTGATGTTTCAAAATCGCATTGGGCATATGAGAGCATTTTGACTTTAAAGAAAAATAAGATAATAAGCGGAAACGAAAACAATCTTTTTGAACCCGAGAACAATATTACAAGAGAAGAATTTATCAAGATGACAGGTATAGCCCTCGGTATAGTTGACGAGGACGCAGAGTGCGAATTTGACGATGTTGACAAAGACGATTGGTGTTATAAATATGTTGCATCGGCGAAAAAGCACGGTATTGCAGAGGGTGTTGAAAAGAACAGGTTCGGCACGGGTGAGCTTATCACAAGAGAAGATATGGCGGTTATAATTTCAAGGGCGTACAATTTGACATCCGAGGACAGCGCCTCTTTTAAGGATGAAAGCCTTATATCGGATTATGCAAAGAGGGCTGTTGCGGCGTTGGCGAACGAAAAAATCATTAACGGTTTTGAGGACGGAACGTTCAGACCGAAAGCCTTTGCCACAAGAGCAGAGGCGGCAAAGATTATTTGCGGATTGATTAAATAAAAAGAGAGGTCACTGTAATATGAAAAGAATAATTTGTCTTATCTTGGCGGCGGTTATGCTGATTGCGGTTCAGACGGGCTTTGCGGCGGATGGCGGCGGCTCCGGTAAAGAGATAGAAATACTGAATTCAATCGGAGTATTCGACGGTCTGAACATAACCTTTACCGATTCGGCGGCTATGAAAAGAGCGGACTTTTTGGAGACGGTTATGCACCTTTACACGGGCGGAAATCATCCGAGTGCACAGAATGATATTATGTTTTATGATGTGCCCGACGGCGCATCATATAAATGGGCGGCGGACGCGGCTTTGACACTCGGTTTTATCTCGGGACACGATGACGGAATGTTTATGCCGAATGATACAATATCGTATTTTGAGGCTTTAAAAATCATTGTTTGCGCATTGGGGTATAAACCGGTGGCAGAGGCGAACGGCGGCTTTCCGTCCGGATATGTCTCGGCGGCAAACAGAATCAAAATAGGATTTAGCCCGAGCAACCCCGACGGGATAACTATGGGTGATGCCGCAAGACTTATTTTAAACGCCCTGAACACCGAAATATTAGAGTTGAGTTCGTTCGGAAACGATTCGGGAATATATAAGACCGAGCCGAATATGACGTGGCTTAAAGCTATGTTCGGTATAGAGAAAAAAGAGGGTATCGTCACAATGAATTCAAAGACGGCTCTCTATTCATCGGGTTCGAATATCGGCGAAAATCAAATTATGATAAATAACACGGTTTATGACACCGCAGCGGACTTTGGCGACTTATTGGGTCTCAATGCGGAATATTATGTCAAAGACGATGATACGGTGGTGTATGCGTATTCGGTCGGAAACAAGACACTGAAAATAGACTCTGTTGATTTGGCGTCCGATGTTACGGGACGGCAAATCACATATTATAAAAACAACAGAAATAATACGGTTGACATTGATAAAGAAATAACGGTGATATATAACGGCGTTTGTGTTCCCGATTATGAGATGAGCATATTCAATATCAAAAACGGCAGAATAGAGTTAATCGCGGCGAACGGAAGCGGACGATATACCGCGGCGAAGATTACCGAATACAAAACGGCGTTTATAACGGCGAACAATGTAAACGAAAGCTTTGTCGTTGACGCAATCGGCAAAAGCGAAATAAATTATAAGAAGTATGACAGCTTTTATGTTTATAAAGATGACGGAGCGGAAATTGACGCGGCGGAAATTCCGCTCAAGTCAATAGTTTGTATTGCCGAATCAAAGGATAAAACCGTTGCCGAATGGTATGTTTCGGCCGACAAGGTAAGAGGAAAGATTGAAGAGAGAGGAAAAGACGGCGATAATGAATATGTGGTTATCGAGGCGGTCAAGATTTATTTGGCAAAGCAAAATAAGATTGATACGGCGGTTTTAAACGTAAATAAAAATATCATCGCATACAAGGATATTTTCGGAAAGATAGCGTATGCGGAACAATCATCGGACAGCGAAAACAAGTTTGCGTATATGATTGCCAATAATGTCAGAGACAGCTTTGCGAACAAGCTTATCTTTAAGCTTTATGACCAAGACGGAATTTTATCCGAGCTTGAAAGTGCGAACAATTTTTATTTGAACGGCGATAAGGTCGGTGATGTAACAAAGCTCAATAACTTTATCGGAAAGTCAACGGCGGTTTTGTACAGGTGCGATGAATACGGCGATGTCAAGGCGATATACACGCCCGATACAAAGGGAAGTCCGCTGGTACGAATCTGTAATAAGGGTAAAAAGATGTTCTATCCGGGGAACTCGAACTATGTCTTTGCGGATGAAAATCAGACTGCGTTCGGCGGAAGCTTTTGCGTTGACGAAAATACAAAAATGCTCAGTATTCCCACGAACGCGATAGATGCAACGGAGAAAAAGTTTAACGTTATGAATCCGATAAGTTTTGCAATTTTTGACCAATATGAGGTAGAGGCTTTTACTCAAAATCCGTCAAGCAACGTTGCGCAATACGTTTTGAGTATCGATGAAAAATCGAATCTGTCGCTTAAAAACGAGGCGTATTTGGTTGTGGAAAAAGCAGAGTGTCTTGACGCAGACGGAGACCAAACGTATTCTCTCGAGCTTACGGGAAAGAGTCAAAAGAACAAGACGTTCACAATATCCGAAAAGAGCCTTGCGGAAGATGTCGAAACGGGAGATATTATAATCTGTAATGTCAACGGTCAAAACGAAATCGATAACCTGCGCGTTGTTTTTGATACGGAAAAGATTGATGATTTGGGGAATATAAATAAATTTGAGGTTGCGAGCGGTGTGGAGCATAACGGAAAGTGGTATGCAAATCTGGGCTTGTATAACGGATATATTTATTCGCAAAAGGATAATGTGGTTAACTTTGTGAAACAGGGCGAAAACCCGACAAGCGTCAAAAGAGCGGATATGTTATCTTTTAAAACATCAAATCTCTTAATCCTACAGGTTGACAAGGACGCGCCGAGAGCGCGCGACAGAGTACAGAGCGTCTCGCCCGATGCTTTGGCATCATACGAGGATAACTCAGTATGCGAAGAGGTTTGGCTTTATGTAAGACTCGGAACGCCTATGTTTATGGTTATGTATAAATAGCGGAGGTGCACAGTAATGAAGTTCAGAGCGAGAAGTATTATTAAGACGGCGGCAACAGCCGCATTGGTTATGTTTGTTTTATGCACTTGTGTATTTGCCGATGCGACCGTAACCCAGCCTGTCGGAAAATTGAGCGATGCGCTCAGAAATACTCCGAAAGAGAATATATTTTGTACCCAAAGCGCGCCCGATAAACGATTTGTTTTGCTCGATTCCGACAATGACGGGTATCTTGTCTTGGCTGATGAAATTTATCTTTTAAGAGAATTTGACCCTGACGGAACTCAAAAATTCGATACCGAGGATGAAAATAACATAGCTTATTATTTGAATAACGAATTTTTGAATGAAGATTATATCCCGAGTGAGATTATAAAGTATATTGATTTTGACAGGGAATGGAAAACCGAGGGCGGAAGCCTCAACGGAAACTGTCCGAAGGAATATTCTCAAAGATGCGGCGTTTCGCTGCTCGGCTATACCGAGTTTTTAAAGTATTATAACAAATTCGGTATGCAATGCGAAAGTTTAAAACAAGACTGGTATTTAAGAAGCCCTCTCGCCGGTGAAGCGGCGGACACGGGTGTTATTGCCGGAGGAACATATGCGAACGAGGGTAAGCTTTCGAAAAGCATAACATCGATAAAACAAGGAATCAAACCGGTATTTTGGCTTAAAAAGGATTTCTTTAAAAATGTTAAGATGAATGTAATTTTTACCGGTGAAAATGTGGCAAAGCTCATAAGAAAGAATAACAGATTAGAGATTATAAAGAAAGAGCCTGTCGGTTATTCGGATTATGAACTTAAAAGGCTCGGTTACGGCGTGAGCGGACTGAACAGAGAGTATGTAAAGATTTTTGCTCCGAACGAGCCGACGTATATTCAGAATACAGATGACGCTTATGTCGATGTAACGGTCAATATCAGCGGCGGAAGGGTGAAAGAGTATGTCGTTGAATATTCGCCGGACGGAACTTTCAATGACGGAAAGGCAGAGACACTGAAATCCGTTCCGCTGAAAAACAACACGCTAAGGCTTGATTTGAGCAAGGAAAAAAGGGGCAGATACCCGTATTTCAGTGTTAGGGTCAGCGGTGCGGACGGCATTGTTGCCCTTGAATCATATCCGATTACCCTGCTTGATATATACCAAAAACAGAATATGGACGAATACTCTAAAATCGGTATGAATCTGGACGTTGAGTTAAAAACGGATCATGACAGATCCGAGGATTATTTTAATTATATGATACGGGTTATGGGAATTTCCAAGGTGCGCGGAAATATCCGCTGGTCGTGGAATGAAAGCCCAAAGGGAACAAGAACGTATTCCAAGCATCAGTATTGGTACGATGAAATGATTAAATATAATCAAGAGTATTGTCCGTATATTTTGGGTTACGGCAACAAGCTTTATTTTGATACCGAGCCGCGAACATATCAAAATGTCAAGGACACAATCGGGTATAACACGGATATACTTGAATATTTCGACAAAATGGGTTTGACCGTTGAAAATTTTGAAATTTGGAACGAGCCTAACCTTCCTACTTTCTGGGGCGGACCGTGCAGCTCGGTTGCTTATTCACAGCTGGCAAACAGAATGGGTTTTGAGATGAACAGGCTGTATCCCGATAAAGAAGTAATAGGCTGTGGTATTGCGTCTCAAAACGGCGAGCAGTTCATAGATGATTATTATAAATACGGCGGTCTTATGTATACCGACGGCTTTTCGTGTCATCCGTACACATATCCGAACGACCCCGATGTAAGACATTATAAAAGAGCGTCGGACTTTGTATTCAGAAGGTACGAGGTCGGCGGCTGGGTAACAGTAAGCCAAACAGAGGTCGGTTATCCGACTCACACGGGTCAGGGCGGAATAGCGGACGATGTTCAGGCGGTGTATATTCCAAAGCTTTATATCTATAATGACGAGCTGGACGTGGATTTAACCAACCTGTATGTCCTTGACGATATAGGTGAGAATGACACATATAACGAACATAACTTTGGTATAATGGATTATAATTTCCTGCCTAAGGATTCGGTTGTGAGTATGGCACAGCTGACAAAGTATTGTGCAAACGCCGAGTATATAGGAAGGTACCCGATTAATGACAATTCGTATGCTTATATTTATACAAAGCTGAATAAAACCTTTGCGGTTATTTGGTCAATGGGGGATAAGTATGAATATGAATTAGAGGACGGCGCAAAGGCGGAAAATCATTTCGGCGATGTCATCTTGCCGACAGACAACAAAATATCAATCGGTTCGGAACCCGTGTATATTTCCGATATATCGAATGACCTTGCGGCAAAGGCGACCGCTTATCAAGTCTCTGAAACGGTTAAAAAAATCAAAGATGAGTATGGCAGAATTCTTGACCTGTCGGGTATTGACGAGGTTAAACAAAAATTTGATTTTACATCCGTGCCGAGTGCGGACGAGTTAAAGAAAAGTATCGAGTATACTTATGATTTTGGGGTTGAGCTGATAAAAAGGTATAAAGCCGATGAGAATAAGCCTGAGCTTAAAAAGCTCACGGCGGCGCTTTTCAGACTCGAAGAGTCGGCGGAAAAAGCGGCGGCGTTTTATGCGAGCTTTGATTATACAAACGAGGATTCGGATTCGTATGTGAACGCGATGAAAGAAATGATTGCGGATATAAAGGGCGACGAACCCGAAAGCTCACTGTTGTTCACCGATGCAATAATGAGATTTGCAAACAGGTATAACAAAAAGGCAAACGCCATAGCCGATGCCTATGATAAGAAAGAACCCGGTATCAGGGGCGCGATAGCGGAGAATGACCTGCTTGCGAAAAATATCTGTAAGTGGGCAGAGATGGTCTGCGGCTTGGAAGAGCGCGATACTTCGCGCGCAATCTTTACATATTTACAGGATTCCGCCCCGACAGTGTATCAGGGTGAGGACTTTGAATACTATGTCGAGACCGAGAATTTGCGCACGCACGATATTGATGGTGAAATTGTTTGGCGTGACAATAATCTGAACGCTTTGGGCGAGTCGCGAAAGTGTTATGTCAAGAGCGGCGAGTGTATTCCCGTTACATACGGCGGTCATATCGATACGGACTTTCCGCTCGGAACAAAGACGTTCTTTGTTGATATTACGGAAGACGGAAAGCTGCTTAAAAGAATCGAGATAAACACGACCGTTAAGGGCGTGATTTCGGTTGAGCTTGAAAAGTCAACCAAGACTTTAGACGAGCTTGCAACGCTCGATGTTAAATATGTCAGCACGTTTAACAAAAAGTTCACGGGTAAGGTTTCAATCACAGCCCCCGAGGGTTGGGTTTTGGAATATGACAATGCCGATATTACATTAGAGCCGAACGAAGTAAAATCGACAAGCATTAAGATATTAAAGGCTCAAAAACAGAGCTTTAACGATTATTATTTCGGATTTAAGGTATCGGACAGCAACGGCCGTGAGATGCTCAATAAAGAAATTCCGCTCGACTTTCACGTTGCGGTAAAGAGCAAAAACGAGATTGATATTTCGAACTTTGACGGAGACATTTCGGATTGGGAGGACGCATATCCGATTCACATTAATACCCCCGAAAATCCGAGTAGTATCGAGTCGTGGAAGAAGTCGAATATTGCCGCAAAGGCTCTTTGTAAGTGGGATGAAAATTATTTCTATGCATTGGTTGACGTTTATGATGATTTATACCTTCAGACATACGCAGGTGCAAACATATGGATGGGCGACAGTATTCAGCTTGCTTTTGACACTCTGAATGATAAAGCGGCGTCGTTCGGCGGTGATGATTATGAATACGGTTATTCTTATACAGCGTCGGGGCTTGAAATTCAGGGATTTTTGGTCGGAACGGGAAAGACAACGGGAACAAAAACAAGCGATTGGGTAAGGATTGTCCGTGATAACAACAATCATATCACAAGATATGTAATAAAGATGCCGAAAGATGAACTTACTCCGATGAATCTTAAAGAAGGCACTGTGTTCGGGTATAACATTTGTGCAAACGATGCCGATATACTTGAAAGAGATTCGTATATTCAATATTCGGGCGGTATTGCCGACAAGAAAAACCCGTCGGCCTTTAATACGTTTGTGTTAAAAGGCGTTGATTCGAGGCTGCCCGAGGAAACAGAGGATACGGGATTCATTAAGAGAATCGACAATACGGGATTTTCGGGATTTGCGGATTAGAGGAGATTAAGATGTTGAAAAGATATTTATCCGTACTTATATGTTTAATATTTGTTTTTAACTCATACACTGTTACCGTTTCGGCGGAAACAGTGTTGGTTACGGAAAATTTCAGCAAATATACCGCCGATATTTCGGCTCCGTGGAACAGCCTTATGACGGACAGCTCTGTCAGAGACAGTTTCCCGATAAGAGACGCCGAAAACGGAAAGTATCTAAGGATTACGCCTCTTACGGCATGGCCGTATAAGATTTCAAGAGAAATAAACCGCGAGGTTTTAAACGATGTGGTTACAGTCTCGTTTGATATTATGATTGACGGAACATCAACGGGCGAATTTATGAACGGGTATTTGCAGCTGACTGATGAATGCGGCAGGAATTACGGCCTGGTAAACGTCAACACGAATACGGACGGCGGTAACTTTGACGCGTACATTTCGATGTCGTCCACCGGTTTGTCGGACAGCAAAAAGACATTCAATGACGGCGAATGGCATAGCGTGAGCATATTTTTGGATTTTGACATAAAAAGGCTGACATATTTTTTGGACGGCAAATATTGGTACGAGACCAAAATCCCGAATGACTTAACGAAAATCAAAACAATAGACATTATGGCGGTCGCGGGCGTAGGTTATACTGTTTCGAATCCGTCTGCCGTTGCCATGGGTGTTGATAATCTGAGAATTTCGCACATAACCTATGACGATATTTTGAATTTGGTTAAGGACGGCGAGACTGTTCCCGACTATTTGACGGGGTGCATTTCATACGATGTTTCAAGCGAAAACACGGGTAATATCTTTTTTGACAAAAATATCGAATTTGATATTAAGATGAAAAATACTTATTCATCGGGGATGGTCAGGTCTAAGATTGAAATATGCAAAGAGAGCGGCGAGCTTGTCAAAAGCGATGTGATAACGAACAGAACTTCGGTCGGGGGTGTGACCGAAAGTACATATTCTTTTAAAGCACCGGAATACGGGCTTTATCTGTTCAGGGTTTCGGACGAAAACGGTATGTTTGACAAGACGGTCAGGTTTTCTGTCTGCAATCTGCCCGAGGATGGCGTGAAAAACTCAAAACTCGGGGCAGATACCGACTTTGACGAGGGATATAGGGGGACACCGAGCGTGAATATGCCGCTTATTTCAAAAGCAGGGTTCGGCATTGTGAGAGAGGCGTTTTCGTGGCGGAATTCGGATAAAGATAAGACGGGCGCAAAGCTTACGGAAAGGCACAGTGATTTTGTCGAGAGAGCACAGGAAAATAACATTAACATATCCGCTCTTGTATCGGGCGGCAACACGGCGTATACAAGCGAAAGTCCGCCCAAGAGCGATGACGCGATTGCGGCATATGCGGACTATTGCGGCCGGCTCGCCGCGCTTTTGAAAGGGAAGGCGGAATACACAGAGGTATGGAACGAATATATGTTAAATGGGTTTAACATCGACAACCTTCCGCCCGAGGATTATGCAAGGCTTTTGATTGCGTCT
Source organism: uncultured Eubacteriales bacterium (assembly GCA_900545865.1). Taxonomy (GTDB): domain Bacteria; phylum Bacillota; class Clostridia; order Monoglobales; family Monoglobaceae; genus UMGS1820. Next base: position 30,544 of record URAN01000004.1, on the reverse strand, counting down.
TACCGCGCGATAAAGAAAGCGGATCCCGATATGAAGGTAAGCGCGTTTTCTCTGCCGGGGTTTTCCGATACGGTTTTGTCGGGGTCGGTCGGGGGATTATCATCCAAAGAATGGCTGAGACGCGTCTTGACATACCTTGATGAAAATAACGCATTGGATTGTTTTGATGTTGTAAGCGCACACCCTTATACCGAAACTTGTATGCCCGATGACGGCGGCATTATGAAGCAGAAATATGACGAGCTGATAAGCGTTCTTGCGGAATACGGAAAGGAAAACACGCCGATTGTCGCAACGGAAATCGGGTGGTCAACACAGAATGCGTTTACCGACCGAAAGAGACAGGCGAACGCACTTTTGCGGCAGGCGGTAATCAATGAAGCGTATGATATGTACGAAAAAATGATAATTTACGTTTTTCAATGTTATTCGCACAGCGCCGCCGACAGAGAGGCGAATTTCGGAATCATAAATACCTTTGACGGTGATTGTCCGAATACGGCGAGACCTGCATATGTTGCGCTGTGTAACTATAACAGAATAATGTCGGGGGCAAAGTTTAAAGGTATTGTTTCAAAAGATGCCGATACGGTATATAAATTCGAGAACAAGAACGGCGGTACGACATATGTTATGTGGAACAAGGACGAAAAAAGCAGGCTAAAGCTTGCCGATGATTCGGTTTACGGTACTTTATGCGATATGTACGGAAACGAAAAGACGGTGTATTCGAAAAACGGAATTTATGATATTGAGATTGACGAGAACACAAGTTATCTCATTGTCCCGAAAAACCAAGCCGCAATAACGGATATAAGCAACAGGTATTCGGAAAACTCGGATTATAAAAAGCTGTTTGTAAAGGCGGATGCGCCGTATACGGTGATTTTTAAAGACGAGGATAATATCACCCCGATGAACCGCGAAGATGTTTCGATAAGTCTTTATTGTGAAACGAACGTTGTCGGCGGCGCAAGACTTGACGCAATATGCAATGACGAAAATGCGGAGCTTGTGTGGGAATTCAAAAGCGGAAATTCGAATGAGTTTGAAAGATTGGCAAATGATAAGGATTATTTTATCATTGATAACGCTCATACCGACGGATATATCATGGTAAGGACGTCGGACGGAACCGCGGTGAGTGCGGCGGTTTATGCAGAGCCTTTGCAAAATGTGTTTAAGGAATGGCGCGCCGACTTGCCTATGGTCGAGAAAGCGCCCGATAATTTGTTGTTCACCTGTGACGGAAAGACGTTCTCTCTGATAGATTATGACGATGATAAAAAACAGATTTTCGCAACGGTAACAGAGGTTACAAAGGGGTATTGTCACGATTATTATATGGGCGGCGCGATTCAAAGGCTTGATAAAAATGACGAAAACAGCATTTTGCATTTTGTGAACACAAATGATTTTAAAAATGCCGTAATAGGCGACAGACTTAAAAATTATCTTGTGACAACCGATTGGGTAACGGAGAGCGGAAACCCGAGCGGACAGATGCCCGACCAGCAAACGGACAGGTGTGACATTTCTTTGCTGAGTGTGACGGAATACATGAACAACATCGATAGCATCGGATATAATATCGGCAGCGGTGCGGTCGGGTGCTTTTTGAGGACTCCTTCATATAAAGAATCAAACGGACGCGTTGTGTATATACCCAAGACAAAGCCTATCATTCAAACCGAAACGTCAAACAACGGCAAGGGCTTAATCTATCCGAGGGCGGTATTTAATCTTGATATAGATTTTTTAAAGGATATTCGCATTGATGTTGATACTATGGGTGAGGATATTAAAAAAATTATTACCGACAACTTCACTTTAAACGAGATGTCGGAAAAATATTCGATTGATGAGCTTTTGAAAATAGGGTATAAACTGTCGGGTTCAAGGGTGTCGGTTGCTTATTGCAAGGGTAGGCTGTCATCGCATACCGAACTTAATAATCCCGTTTATCGATGGCAATATTCATATGAACCCGAGAGCCGATTTGAAAACATTGACGGTGCCGATGAGTCGGAGGTGACCCCGACTGCACAGTTGAGAAAGGACGTTTATGTCAGGCTTGCGGCGATGTCGGGCGGCAAAACGTATTACAGCAACGTGATTTTGCTCGATGACTTTTCGAGCGAGTATACATATTGGGTTTCTGTACCGGGAATGACGGCGGATTCTCCTGCGGAATATGTATTTAAAGAAAGCGGCGACGATAAATCTTATGTATTGTTGAACACCGAAAAGACGGGAGACAGAAATTCCTTTCTTGTACTCAGAAACGATTATGACAACGGGTTGGATTTCAGCATTAATCAAATAAAGAATAATATTACCGTTCAAGACGGAAAATATAAATTTTTGACGGATGATGAGAGCCTTGAAACGTTTGTCGGCGGTATGAAAGACTATCTGATACCGTATGATTGGGATGCAGATGATTTTGATTATACCAAAAAAACGGTGGAATCAAAAGTCAATATGTTGAGCGCGGACGAATATATCACCTATGCGGATAAGATAGGATATAATACTGGCAAGTCATGGTGGCTTCGCTCTCCTTATATGAACGGCAAAAGCGATTCTTATTGCTGTGTTACGGGTGACGGTCAAAACCCTCAGACAATGATAAAGGCGTATTCGGTCAGCGGAGAGTTGTATTTCAGACCTGCGTTTTATTTATCGAGGGAATATTTTACCGAAAGGCGGCTCAACTTATCCGAAACGGGACAATCGGTGATTTCGGCTCTGAAAAATAATTTTTGCAAAGATGAGCTGAGAGGAATATATTCCGAAAGCGAGCTTAATCTTATTTTTGGCAAAACCGCAGATTTTAACGATAAAATCGTCACGGATATAAAATCACCGTCGGAGATATTTATTTTTGATAACTTAAAAGACATCAAACCTCTTGCCGACAAGATAACAGTTGATTGATTTTTATTATATGTGAAATATATCGCGTTTTTGTGGGCTGAAAGCCGAATTACGGCTTTCAGCCCTTAATCGGTGCCTTAAAACGGAAAATAAATTCTAAATTATATCGTGGAACGAATCATCGGCGGTTTATTCTGTAGGTTAAATTATTTGTATACTCGAAACCCGTTCCCGACAATCTGGGAGGATTCGGAAAAGATTATAAACGCCGCCGAATCCTTTTCAAGCACACGCTTTTGAAAGCACTCCGCCTCATTTTCTTTCAGCGCACACATCAGAACCGTTTTATTTTCCATAGTATATCCGCCGGTTGCCCTTACAATGGTAACTCCGCGCGGCGAGTTTGATACAAGGTACTGTGGGATTTCCTCGCCGCAGTCGGTAATTACAAATGCAAGTTTTGATATATTCAGTTTATGTATAAGCCAATTCACGGCATATGAGTATATTGCAAGTGCAATTATTCCGTACAGCGCAAGCTCCGTCTTTCCAAATATCGCAAGCGATACTGCAATAACCACGGCGTCTATCGCAAGCAACAGATTTCCGATTTTTATGTGAGGAAAAAAGTGCTGTAAAAGCCTGCCTAATATATCGGTTCCGCCCGTTGACGCGCCTTCGACCAGCGTCAGTCCTATTCCGGTACCGCACAGAATTGCCCCGAATACCGAGCCTAAAAATACATCATTGCAAATACTCGGAAGATACGAAAATATTTGCACAAAAACAGTCGAAAGTGTTGCTCCTATAAGCGAGTTTATCACAAATGACTTACCGAGAAATCGAAATGCCGCCGCCAATAAAACTACATTGATTAGCGCATATGATAGTCCCGGCGCTATACCGAGTGTATGAAACAGGATTGTTGACAAGCCCGAAACGCCGCCGCTTACAATTTTGTTTGGTATGTAAAATTCACTGACAGCAAAGCCAACCATTGCTGTTCCCAAGGTAATCGTTAAGTATCGCTTTACCGTTTTGTACAATTTCGTTTCCTTTGTCACTTTTCCTTAATTTTCCTTATTTACCGAGCGCGTTTTTAATCCTGTTGTAGTCGTTTGTAAGAATTACATCGATACCCATATCGATAAATTCCTGCGCTTCTTTCGGGTCATCCGACCAAAAAACATTGCATATTATATTGTGTTCGTGTGCCTTTTCTATCATTTCGCGATTGAAATACGGCTTAAAAAGCTGAACCTTTTGGAATCCGTGTTTTATCGCTCTGTCAACAATCTGCCATGCTGTTTTGCCCGCGCCCGCACAAAGAGCAATATCCGGCGCAAGCTCGCGGATTTTGAGCAGAACATTATCATCAGCGGTCATAAAATAGACGTATTTGCGGCAGTCGTATTTATCGATAAGGCGAATGACCTCTTTAAGTGTTTGCTCGTTAAAACGGAATTTGTCGCCATCGTCCTTGAGATGAATATTCATAATGGTGTGGCACGCAAATTTTTTCAGAATATCCTCAAATTTAAGTATCTTAAGCCCGGCAAATTCTTCGCTGTACTTTATTCCGAAATCGTATTTTAAAAGCTCGGCATAGGAATGTTCATATACGAATCCGCTGCCGTCGGAAACTCTTTCAAGACTCGGGTCGTGACAGGAAACTATCTCGCCGTCGGTTGTTACCCACAGGTCGAACTCAATTTCCTCAGCACCCATGGCAACCGCCGCGCCGAATGCCGGCATACTGTTCTCGGGCGCGATTGTGTTGAAACCGCGATGCGCGCATATCCTGGGATAGGGCATAATTTTGTCGTTCTTCACAATTGCACTGCCTGCCGGGCGGTACTTGTACGGACGTCTGCCTGCCTCAATATATTCGTAATGTGCGGAAACGGGCGAACCAAAGCCTGCCGATTTGTAATACTTCTTTTGCGGGTCTATTTCGGCATAGCCGAGTCCGACTCTGCTTTCCATACTCAAAAGCATTTTTCCGTCGGGAGCGGCAACCAGACTTCCGCCGCCTATATCCGAATTTTTGTCCATAGATACCGACGCGCGTACAACATATGCGTTGGTGTTGTATGCCAAAAACGATGAGGTTATCTCGGAACAGCGATGTGTGTCGCTGCGCTGGTGCGAACAGCCGATAATGATGTCGGGCTTATACAGAGCAAGCTTTGCAAAGTATTCATAGAAATAGAAATCATAGCACGTCATAAACCCATAGCGTATTCCGTCAATCGTAACAATTGTCGGTTCGGAGAACTCAAAGCTGTAGTCTGAGTCGAGTCCGCATCTCGACGGCTCATCGGGGACAAGATGCTCTTTGTAGTATTTTCCGACAATTTCGCCGTTTCGGTTGAACGCGTAGGTAGTGTTCCGAACTCTGCTTTCTGTCAGACTGCGCGCGTTTGTAAAAAGCACAGCATTGCACCTTTTTGCCGTTTGTGCTGCCTTTTCAAGCAGTGCGGCATTGTATTTTTCCTTTGCAATTTTATTTCTTTCCGGATTGTTTGCAAGGCATGGAATATCGCTTGACTCGGGCATAACAATCAGGTCAGCACTTTCGTCACATTCGTCCATAAGTGCAAGTTCTTTTTTGAAATATTCGTCCGACAGAGCAAAGTCCGTCGAGTATTCAGGCTGAATAACACATACTTTCATTTTGTAAAAGCTCCTTTTTTAATATGATGATATATTTATTTTATAATATAATTATAGCATATGGTTTAACAAAAAGAAATAACCAAAAAAGATATATTGCATTATCAAAAAATGTATGGTATAATGGTTATATCCGAAGAAAAGGAGGATATTCGATGAATTTAAGAGAGCTTGAATATTTTTACGAAACTGCTCAGACGCAGAATATAAGCAGGACAGCGGAAAAATTTCTTGTTCCTGCATCAACCGTCTCAACGGCAATAAAAAAGCTTGAAAAAGAGCTTGGAACAACGTTTTTTGACAGGAAAAGCAATCGGATTTTTTTAAACGCCGACGGCGAGATTTTTTTTGAAAGAGTCGCTGCGGCAAGGAACGCTCTTCAATCGGGAATAGAGCTTGTGAAGGACGAAAAAAAGCGCCCGATAAAGGTTTTGTGCCGTGCGCGTTCAAAGTGGATAACCGATTTGATAATCGAATATAAAAGAATGCACGATACCGATTTTATCGTTTCGAGTGTGAATGAGGACGTGCGCGGCTATGATGTGGTGATAGATGAGGATTCGCCGCAATATAAGGGGTGGAAACGATTTTTGCTGAGCCGCGAGGAAATTTGTATAAAGGCGTCTGCAAAGTCAGGGCTTGCCGCAAGAAAAATGACATTCGGACAGCTGAATCGAATTGGCTTTATTCTCTACGGCGAGGGCAGCAGAATGAGAAATTTGTATAAAGAAACCTGTCTTGCGGAGAGGTGCGATGAAAATATAGTGGTGGAATGCGGTGACCGCACGTGCCTTTTGGAATATGTCAAGGCAGGAATGGGGCTGACGCTCGGCTCGGTGAGGTCGCTTGAAGAAAAGGAACAGGCGGAGCTGGTTAAGCTGGATGTCTCCGATTTTTGCCCGATACAGTCTGTCTATGTTTTCAGCACAAAAGAGAATCGCGGGACAGCCGCGTTCTGCAGCTTTTTGTACAGCAAGCGAAAAATTTAATATTGAACAAAAATGACTTTTTAAAAGTCCGGATAAAACAAATAAGGCAAACCGTGCGGCTTGCCTTATTTTAAATTTTACTGCGGTTTATTCGGCGTAACTGTCGCCGGTGGCATAATCGATATGCACCCCCGGCTGTATGTTATAGACAAATACGTTAAAACATATTCCGTCACCGTTATCCTCTATGGATTTTGCCTCCATTTTTACTCCGCGGCAGACCAAATCATTGCCGTCAAAAATCGGTGTTACGCGGTACAAAACGTGATTTTTTGTCTCTTTTATATAATCTGCAACCATATTCTCAAACGGTAACATTCCCTCAACGTTCAAATATCTTGTACCCGTTATGAGATTTTTGCGGTTGGCGTTTTCGGCGGTGAGCTGATACCCGATAAGGTGACAGCGGTTATAAAGATACTTGCCGTCTATAAAATCATACTTGACCGAATGCCATCCGCTGGGCTTAACATTTCCGATGCTGCCGCGTTTTTCGGTCGGCATAAGCTCTGTGCCCACGCACGAATACGCAACGCCGCATCGTCCGAGCGAATCGAGGTCGCTGTAATGCTCAAACACATTCGATTGCATATCCGATTCGGTAAAATCGGGAATGTTGTTGTTGATTATTGCATATGCGTCCGAACCGCTTTCGGTTACAAGGTCTTTGACGCCCGTTTGGCTGTCGCCGATGCTTGTGTCACCTTGCGGAAGGGTACAGCCCGGAGCGGCGAAAAGCATATATATCGAAAGACTCAAACATAATAGTCTGTTAAACACGTTAATCACTTCACTTTATTTTATAAATTTAGAGTTTTTATAAATTTTACGCGTAATTTTATCGTGAGATGTTCCTTTAAAATCACGGCTGTCGGTCAGAATAAGCGCGGAAAAGTCAATATCGGTTTTAAAATCGGACGGATAGCGCCTGTTCCACCGATAGACGATAATTTCGCTCAGGTCTTTAAGGTGCGGCGCGAGTGAGATGTTTTCGGCGAAAATCATATCATCGTCCGCCGCCGCGTCAAAGATGTTGTCCGCAGAAACATATTCGATTCCGTATCTTTGCATAAGTCCGACGGAAAATGGCGTAACATAAAGCTTTTTTGTATAAAGCGTTTTCAAGTCGTCAAACACGGCGCTGTCGGCGCTTACCCTGCGGCCGCCGAAAAGGATTCCGCCCATATCATCGATGCAAAATGCCGCACGCATAAAAATCACTGTCCTTTCTCAAAACCGCAGAGCCGTTATTCGGCGTTATAGTGCAGCTTTCCGATAAATCCCGTCTGATTGAACGAATCGGGGTTGTTTCTTATTATATAATCTATGTACGATTCAACCATTGTTGCGGTCATCCGATAGCCCATAACGTTCATATGTCCGCCGGTGAAAAACGCTTTTTTGAACGCATCGTCATACACCGGTGCATACTTGCGGAAATCCAAAACAAAACAGTTCGAGAATTTTTCCGCTATTTCATTGATTAATTCGGCGTGTTTGTCGTATAATTCATCACGGTTTTTGTCCTCATCGCCCTTGGGCATCGTCATAAGGAAGAATTTTGCGTGCGGCTGAATTTCTTTGTACTTGCTTATTATAGCACCGTACCAGCCCGCAAACGTCGGTTTGTTCAAAGCATAGTTTTGGATGTTGATGTCATCGACTGTTCCGAGTTCATAACTGTTGCCCATTATACCCGATACATCGTTTACGCCGAGCGCAATTATGTAAGCTTGACATCTGAGGTCGGGATTGAATAAGTCTTTTTCGTCCGCAAAGCCTTCGAGATATTGCCTTGCGCTCATACCGCCTCTTGAAAAGTTATACACCTTACAGCCGGAATCGCGTGCAATGAATTGTCCCCATGAATATTCAAAATAATCGTGATAACTCTTTAAGCCGGCCTCAAAAGCCTCAAGCTCGCCCGAGGACAGGCTGTCGCCTATACAGCCGATTGTTCGAAAGATAGATGTAAAGCCGCCGTTTATTGCGATATTGTCAAGCGGTTTTTCATCCTTGTTTGCCATAAATTTTGTTAAGTCCATTGTTAATACTCCTTTGTATAAAAGTTATGTTGATTACAGGGTTTTGAAAATATTGATTTTTCCGTATCTGTAATCACATAATAAATTCGTCTTACAGTATATCGCATTTAACAAAAAGTGTCAATACGTGCGGCCGAATTTTTCGGATTTTTTATTCAAATGCCCCGAGTGCGCCGAGAATAAATTTCTCGGTTATTTCCGCCATTGCCCCCGGCGTTTCGCACATCCCCGAATTCAGCCACGTTTCGCATATTCCGATAGACCCGTATTCGATAAAGCTGAACAGATACGCACGGTCGCCGCGGCGGTCTTTCGGCAAGGCGTTATAAAGCGTTGAATAACTTCTTTGTTCAAGACGGCTTTTGAGCTTTTTGATAAATGCGGGGTCGCCGTTCACGCCGATAAGCGATTGTGCCATATCCGCATTGTCGGCGAGCAGCTCAAACAGACGGGTCAAAAAGAATCTTAGGGTTTGTGAGGATTCCATGACTTCAAGTGTTTCGTTTTTTGAGCTGTCAAAATCCGCAATGATTTCGTTGAATCTGTCAAAGATTTCGTTCTCTATCTGTTCGGCGAGGTCATACACATCTTTAAAATGCAGATAAAAAGTTCCGCGGTTTAAATCCGCAAGCTCGGTCAGTTCGCGCACGGTGATGCTTTTAAGCGGTTTTTGTTTCATAAGTGCGGCAAGAGCATCGGCGAGCAGCTTTTTTGTTCTTTTGACGCGTCTGTCGGTGGTGTTCATAATGCGATTCTCCTTTTATTGTGAGGATTGATTATAAAGGCGAAACAATGATTATTCGCAAGGTTTATGCCATCTGTTCGTGTGGTCGGGATGTCGAGGACGCCATCCCCTACATCATACGGAATGGGTAATCGCAATCTTGTAGGGGTGGCATTCCCGACACCCTGTGAGATGTTCATCAAGTTATGCGGTTATACGCATAATTTTGTGCCATTCATTCCCCGCGAAAAATCAAAAATATTTTTTCATTTATATATGATACTCTTGTGCCGCGCGAATGTCAATTTGCGTTTTAAAAATAATTTCACAAATTTTTAAATAAATATTAGACAATTAACACAAAAAGTGTTGATTAATAATCAAAAGTTGATGAAATTGAGTATTGAAATTTCAGTCGATTTTGAATATAATTATATTATCCGATATTTTAGGTACTTTCAATTTAAATCAAGGGAAAGGTGAAAGAAATGGCTTCGGGTAAAAAGGGAAAATCCGGCGGCATTCTCGAAAAGGTTGCTGCTTTTATAGTCGATAAACGCAAGGCGATATACCTTGTTTATATTATAATGCTGATATTCTGTGTTGTTGCGTCCAATTGGGTCAAGGTCAACAACACACTTACCGATTATCTTTCGGAGGATACCGAAACGCATCAGGGGCTTTCCATAATGGATGATGAGTTCGTTACATACGCAACGGCAAAAATAATGGTCGATAATGTATCGTATGACCGTGCGGAACAGCTTGTGAAAGAGATAGAGGATATAGACGGAATAAAAGAGATTGAGTTTGACGAAACGCAAAAGCATTATTATAATTCGTCGGCTCTGTTTTCGATAACCTTTGACGGACAGAGCGATGATGAAATTTGCCAGACCGCTCTCGCGGCGGCTGAGGATAAGCTTTCGGCGTATGATATTTATGTTTCCGCCGAACTTGGCGATACAAAGGCGGACAGAATCGCCAAAGAAATATCAATGGTTATGGTAATCGTTGCGATAATCATCGTTTCGGTTTTGCTTTTTACCTCAAAGACTTATATGGAGATTCCAACACTTTTGATTACGTTTATTGCGGCGGCTCTGCTCAATAAAGGAACAAACTTTATGATGGGAACAATCTCATTCATATCGAACTCGGTTGCGGTTGTCCTACAGCTCGCCCTGGCGATTGACTATGCCATTATTCTGTGTCACAGGTATACAGAGGAAAGAGTCGATAAGGCACCGCGCGAGGCTGTTATAACCGCATTGTGCAAGGCAATCCCCGAAATTTCGGGAAGCTGTCTGACAACCATATCGGGTCTTGCGGCGATGACGTTTATGCACTTTAAAATAGGATATGATATGGGCGTTGTGCTGATTAAGTCAATCTTTTTGAGCATCCTCGTTGTGTTTACGCTTATGCCGGGCTTGCTTATGACTTTTTCAAGCCTTATTGACAGAACGCACCACAAAAACTTTGTACCCGAAATAAATGTTTGGGGAAGGGTTGTTGTTCGGCTGAAATATATCTTGCCGGGGGTATTTCTTGTTGTGCTTGTCGCGGCGTGCGTTTTCTCGAACCTGTGTCCGTATGCATACAGCTATACCAACCTCACAACTTTCACAAAGAATGATTCGCAGATTGCGGACGAGATGATAAGCGAAACCTTTAAAATGGGAAATACTCTCGCCGTTCTTGTCCCGAGAGGTGATTATGATAAAGAAAAACAGCTGATTGATGACCTTGTTGCGCACAGCGAAATAGACACGGTTAAGGGTCTCGCCAACGTTGAGGCGATGAACGGGTATGCGGTCGCGGATAAGCTTACGCCGCGACAGTTCGCCGAGCTGACCGATGTTGATATTGAACAGGTCAGGGTTTTATATTCGGCGTATGCGGTCAGCACCGAAAATTACGGAAGGGTTGTCGGCGGAATAGACGAATACGGCGTTCCGCTTGTCGATATGTTCGACTATCTCTATGACCAGGTTAAGAATAAAAAGACCTTGTCGCTCGGCGATGAAATGGACAGCAAATTAGATGATATAAACGAGGCTCTATCGGATGGTAAGAAACAGCTTCTCGGTGAGAATTACAGCCGTATAGTATGCGACCTTAACCTGCCGGAGGAGAGCGAAGATACTTTTGCGTTTTTGGATGTTGTCAGAGAAACGGCACAAAAATATTACCCCGAAAACGTGTATCTGGTCGGAAACTCAACGAGTGACCTTGATTTGTCGTCAACGTTCGGACAGGATAATATTCTGATAAGTATTTTGTCGGTTCTGTTCGTAATCCTCGTATTGCTGTTCACGTTTAACTCGGCAGGCCTGCCGATTATACTTATACTTGTTATACAAGGCTCGGTATGGATAAACTTTTCGTTCCCGTATCTCGAGAACTCACCGCTGTTCTTTTTGAGTTATCTCGTGGTAAGCTCGATTCAGATGGGTGCGAACATCGATTATGCAATTGTTATAACAAACCGATTTACTGAGCTGAAAAAAGAGATGCCGGTCGAAAAAGCGGCAATACAGGCGATTTCTCAGGCTTTTCCGACCATATTGACCTCGGGGTCGATTCTTGCGGCGTCGGGATTTATAATCGGATTTATGTCATCCGACGCGGCGATTTCTTCAATCGGCATATGTCTCGGCAGGGGTACGCTTATCTCGATATTCCTCGTTATGAGTATTCTGCCTCAGCTCTTGCTGCTCGGCAACAAGATTATCGACAAGACATCGTTCACGGTCAAAGCACCGTTCAAACAGCACACCGGTCAAGGCAGGGTTGCGGTTGATGGAAGAATCCGCGGCTATATCAACGGCAGAGTTGACGGAACGTTCAGCGGAACGGTTGACGGCGGCGTGGACGCAAGCATAATAAGCGGTTCGATTACACCCGATGACGATGACGGCGAAGATCGGGAGAATACGGAATATGAAACGTGGGATACCCGGTCGGATTCCGAAACAAATAACACGGATGAAACGGAATCGGAAAGCGATAAAGGGGGCGGCGGCAATGAATAGACTTTTGAAACTCAAACGTAAATCGGCGGCGCACAGGATTTTGACGCTGGTGCTTGTAGTTGTCGTGACGGCGGTCGGCGTTTTGCCCGGCATGGTCGGGTACGGCGAAAATTCATCAGAAATTCTGGTTTATACGGTTGACGATATAAAAAAGCTGTCGTCCGACTGTACGCTCGATACGTGGTCAAAGGGCAAGACCGTTCGGCTTATGAACGATATTGATTTAAGCGACAGCGGCTTTGTGCCGATACCGACATTCGGCGGATATTTCGATGGCGGCGGATATACGATTGTGGGTTTGAATATTACAAATTCGGGTTCGCAACAGGGATTGTTCAGATATGTTCAAAGCGGCGGCACGGTTGAGAACCTGCACGTTTTGGGCAACATCACGCCGAGCGGCAGCAAAAGCACAATCGGCGGTATTGTCGGCGATAACTCGGGCGTTATCAATAACTGTTCGTTTGACGGAACGGTTTCGGGTTCGTATGCTGTCGGCGGCATTGCCGGAATCAACCGTTCGGGCGCAAGCATAATTTCGTGCAAGACTTACGGAACGGTGAATTGTGAGAGCTTCGCCGGAGGCGTAAGCGGCAAAAACTCGGGATTTATCCGCGAATGCGAAAACAACAGCAGCGTTAATACCGTTCAGACCGAAAAAAAGACATCAATCGGCGATATAAGCACCGATGTGGGGACTGCGATAGAAAAGCTGCAAAATTCCGAGAATGATAATAAGAATAACAAAAAGGACGAAGAGGGAATCTTTCCGTCATACAGCGATACGGGTGGTATATGCGGATATTCGGACGGAATAATTCAAGGTTCGGATAACCGCGGCGCAATCGGGTATCAGCATATGGGATATAACGTCGGCGGCATTGTCGGCAGACAGTCGGGATATATAATCGGATGCGAGAACTATGCCGATGTACACGGCAGAAAGGATGTCGGCGGCATATGCGGTCAATCGGAGCCGTATATGATTTTATCCGTCAGCGGTCACAGCATTGACTCGCTGACCGATGAGGTGAACAAGCTGCATACCCTGATAAATAATATGGCAGGCGATATTGACGGGTCATCCGATGATATATCCGCGCGTTTTAAGGATTTGACAAAAGATACCGATGCGGTTCGCGACAGCGCGAAAGAGCTTTCGGACAGCGTAAGCGGATATTTTGAGAATGACATCAGGGATTTTATCAATGACAATATTGACGAGGTAAATGCCAAAGCGGCAATTTTGACCGAAGCGGCGGACGGCTTTGCGGACGCGCTTGATAAGACCCAAGAAATGACGGATAAGCTGACCGAGGCAATTGATATATTCGGCGAAGCGATAGATATGATAAATCCGACAACGCCCGATTTGGAATCGGCGAACACCCGCCTTCAAAAATCACTTGATGAAATGGCCGCGGCGGCGCGTTCGTTCAGAAAGGCGGCGGCGTATGCGTCAAACGCGGTGTATAACCTCCGCGGCGCGATAGTGTTAAACGATTCGGAAAAGATCTCACAGGCGTTTAAAGATATTTTAAGCGCCGTTCAAAAGATGTCGGACGAAAACAAAAAGATGCAAGAGGCAGTGGATAAAATCCAAGATATTTTATCCGAACCGGGCATAAGCCGCGATAAACTCGACAGAATTAAAAAAGCAACGGGTGAGCTTAGCAATGCGTTGGTTGAGCGCGGAAAGGCTCTTGTGACAGTTGTGACATCACTCGACACGATATTAAAGAACTCAACAATAGATTTTGACGCGGTGCGCCGTGCCGGCGACCAGCTCGAAAAGATGAGCGATTCGCTTCAGACGGGAATGTCAAAGTTGAGCTCGGCAATGACGGGTTTGTCGGGTGCGCTTGATATAGGTTATGACGTTCTCAAAGAATACGCCGACAACACAACGGCGGATATAGAAAAGATATGTGACAAGATGAAAGAAGGCTCGGATAAGCTCAGCGAGGTGTCGGATATGCTCGGCGATATTTCGGGAATGCTCGAAAAGTCGATAAGGATAATAACCGATGCCGGTTCGGTCAATTTTGTCAAGCTGAACGATGATTATAAGCTGTCAACACAAAAGCTCTTTGATTCGCTCAGCGATGTTTCGAACGGAGTTTCGGATATAGAACAGACGTTCAAAAGCTCGGGCGAAAAGCTTACGGCACGGCTCAGAGAAATTAATGACCAAATGAACGTCATTATGAACATTCTCTCTGACGAGGCGGACGAGATAAAAGACAAGACCGACAGGTCGGACAGCAAGAATATCATATCGGATTATGTCGATGATGTGTCCGAAGAAGATATAAAAAATACAAAACAGGGCAAAATCGACAGCTGTTTGAATCACGCAAAAATAGAGGCGGACCGCAACACGGGCGGAATCTGCGGCGTGATGGCGATTGAATATTCCGCCGACCCCGAAACAGATATAGAACGACCGAGTACGATTAACTTTACCTATAAGTCAAAGGCGGTATTGTACAGGTGCGTCAATGACGGAAAGGTCATCGGCAAAAAGGACGACATCGGCGGCGTGTGCGGAAGAATTGATTTGGGGACGGTTCAGGCGTGCGAAAGCTATTCAGAGGTCGAAAGCACGGACGGAAACTATGTCGGCGGTGTTGCCGGGTATAACAATTCATCGGTGCGCGGATGCTTTTCAAAAGGTTCGGCAAAGGGCAAGACCGCTGTCGGCGGCATTGTCGGCCGTGCCGGAACTCTTACAAAATCGTATTCAATCGGCACAGTCAGCGGTGACGAAAAAATCGGTGCGGTATGCGGCGAAAATTCAGACCTTTCGGCAATAGGCAGAAACAGATATGTTGCGGACAGCGTTGGCGGCATTGACGGCATAAGCTATTCGGGTCACGCCGAACCGATAACATATGACGAACTTGTCAATATAAGCGGTATTCCCAAACGGTTTATAAGCTTTAAGATTAAGTTTGTTGCGGACGGAACGGTTTTAAAAGAAACAGAGGTTGAGTATAAAACAAGCGTTTCGGATATACGTTTGCCGGATATTCCGTCAAAAGATGACGGATATGGGGTATGGCCCGATTTCCCCGATGAAACGGTTATGCGCGATGTTGAACTTAACGCGGAGTATAAGCCGTGGATAACAACTCTCGAATCAAAAGAGAAAGACGATGATGGCGAGCTTGCACTCGGACTTGCCGAAGGCAAGTTTGATGACAGGGCGGCGCTGACGATAGACCAATCCCCCGAAACGCCGGCGGTTGAGCCAAAGCGTGACGAATATACACGGGTATATAAAATAAGCCTCAGCGGCAGCAATGTAAGCGGAACGTCAATCGTTCCGATAAGGCTTATCAACAAAGACAAACGCAGCGCGACCGTGTGGCACAAAGAGGGTGACGGTTCGTGGAAAGAAGTTTCATCAAGCGAGCGCGGAAAGTATATCAAGCTCGAAATGACGGGAACGGATAACACGTTTTGCGTTCTGTATTCGCCGCAGTCGCGCCTGCCGCTTATATTCGGCGGTATTGCGCTTGTGCTTGCGGCTGTTGCAATAATAATTTTCAGACGCAGAATAAAAGCATTTATAAAGAAACGCAAAAATGCCGTGGGGCGGACAAAATAAATGAATAAATTTAAAGACAGGCAATATCCCGAATCACGGGCGATTGCCCGTCTTTTGATTTGTCATTGTAATTATGCGGTTATCCGTATAAACATGAAGATAAAAAATATTATTAAAAATGCCGCCCAATCGGGCGGCGATACGGAAAAGCTATCTGAATCGATAATCAATTCCGCTTTGTTTTAAAATTGGCGAGATTTAATTTTTGCGGAAAATGTCACGAACCTTTTTTCATATTCAGCCATTAAAGAGCAATCCTTTCATGGCGATTCGATACAAATGATAAAATATAAGATTTTTTTTCGGGGTTATTCAGAGCCAACAGCTCGGGCACGGCAATACGAATGCGTTCAAGCAGAGCGTCAAACGACCCTGATTCAAGAACAAGACCGGGAATGCTTTCGCTTGTGGCAATCCACACGCCTGCATCTTCGTCCCAAGTCAGATTAATTACATATTCCAAGATAGCATACCTCCTGATTTTATTATACGGCAAATTTAATCTTTCAACCACAGTATAACAGAAAAATCTTAAAAAAGCAAGTACAACGGCATAAAATAACGTGGTTTTTGAATCAGGTAAGTTTTAAGATAAAGATTACATACAAATCATTGGCGTATAACAAAAAATTTTAAAAAATTTTTTTATATCAAAATACATAGATGTTGTTGCTTATACGGGCGTGTTCAACTATATTTAGTATAAGTACAAATTTTTTTAAAATTTTTGTCAAAAAATCTATAAAATTAGGTGTTGAATTATTTTGAGTTTTCTGATATTATAATTGTTACAGGTATATTACAGGGATAAATGTATTGGCATATATATTGAGAAATTAAGCGTGTCCAAAATGAACGAGTGTTGGGGAAGGCACGTGTATTTGACATTACCGGAGGTTTGGGAATTGAATGATTTAAATGAGATATGGGACAGCGTCCTGCGTCAGATGGCAGAGGAAATATCCGCCGTTTCGTTCGAAACGTGGATAAAATCGGCAGAACCGATTGAGATAAGAGGAAACGAGCTTGTTTTATCCGTCGGTAACAGCCTTAACAAACAGATGCTTATGACAAAATTCCGCTCGATGATAGAGAGTTGTATCGAGCTTGAAACGGGGCGCACCTTTGAGATTAATGTTGTGGTAAACGAGAATGCCGCGGCAAAGACAGAGGGC
The DNA here is from genome assembly GCA_900545865.1 of uncultured Eubacteriales bacterium. Lineage (GTDB taxonomy): Bacteria > Bacillota > Clostridia > Monoglobales > Monoglobaceae > UMGS1820. The sequence goes on along the minus strand of URAN01000004.1, from coordinate 13,404 downwards.
GAGTTTTCGCCGGAGGACACGGCGAGCAGCCTGAACCCGAGATATTCGTTCGAAAATTTTGTTGTCGGCGGAAATAACAATCTTGCATACGCGGCGGCTCTCGGCGTTGCCGAATCGCCCGGGCGAAAGTATAATCCGCTCTTTCTCTATGGCGGAAGCGGTCTGGGAAAGACGCATCTCCTTCAGGCAATCGGAAATAAGTTTCATCAGCTTCACCCCGAGAGAAAAGTCCTTTATACAACGAGCGAAAAGTTTACATACGAGCTTGTAACGGCTATCCGCGAAAAGAGCAACCAGGAATTTCGCCGCAAGTACAGAACGGTTGACCTGCTTTTGGTCGATGATGTACAGTTCCTCGCGACAAAAGAGGTAACGCAAGAGGAATTCTTTCACACGTTCAACGCGATATATGATGCGGGCAACCAGATTGTTCTGACATCGGACAGACTTCCGTCCGAAACGCCGCATTTGACCGACAGGATAAAAGGCAGGTTCTCAATGGGTCTTTTGGCTGATGTACAGCCGCCCGATTACGAAACGCGTCTTGCCATTCTGCGCGCCAAGATTGAGGAAGAATATTTTACGTTTGACGAAGAAATAATCGAGTATGTCGCAAACAACATTCGTTCGAATGTTCGTGATTTAGAGGGCGCGGTAAAGCGTATTTTGGCATATGCCGGGATAGAGAGAACAAACACGATTTCGATTGAGCTTGCGCAAAAGGCACTGAAAGAGATTATTTCGACCCTGCCGAAACGCAACATCACAATATCGGTCATAATTGATGAGGTCGAAAAGTATTATCACCTTCCGCAAGGCTCGCTTATCACCAAAAAGCGGTCGAACGATGTCGCATATCCGCGGCATATCGCGATGTATCTTGCGCGTGAGGTTTTGAACGAATCATATCCGAGGATAGGTGAGGAGTTTAATCGTGACCATTCAACGGTTATGAATGCGGTTAAAAAAGTCAAGGCGAATTTGAGCGGCGACAGAGAGCTTGCCGAAAAGCTTGAAGATTTGGTGAACAATATCCGAAAGAATTAATGTATATTACAAATTGTGTGGAACGGTTCCAAACAGTTCCGCAAGTCTTCCCCTTGAGGGGAAGACTAAAAAGGGTGGAATAGCCTAACGAAATGTACGCCACAATCCCGTAGGGGATGGCTCTCGTCTGCCGACTCGGTCAAATCGCAAAACGATTGCCACAGGCAATCTGCGACCTCGACGTTCCACGAATACACGAACAAATGGCACGAACCACGTGGAATAATCGCAAAATGGGTAAATCAAAATAATTTTATTGAATTAATCGCCCGTTGCCCGGTTCCGTCTGCCGCTCCCGGACGGTAATGTAAAAATTATTTTGATTTTGATTGCGGCATACATAATATTTAACGGATTATACGGAATAACCCTATTATTTTAACAAAGGGGATTGATTATGAAACTGAATGATACAATAGCGGCGATTGCCACCCCGAGAGGTGCGGGCGGAATCGCCATTATTCGCATAAGCGGAACGCACGCGATTGAGATTGCGTCAAAAATCGTATTTCCTCTCGGAAAGATTCCTCTTGGAAAGTGCGAGGACAGAAAGCTTACGCTTTGTCGGATTCAAGAGCCGTCCGACGGCGGATATGTGATAGACAGAACCCTTGCGGTTGTTATGCGCGCGCCAAAAACCTATACGGGTGAGGATGTTGTCGAGATAAACTGTCACGGCGGCTATCTTGCGGCGGACAAGACCCTTGACGCGCTTTTTAAATGCGGCGCAAGGCTTGCCGAACCGGGCGAATTTACGCGGCGTGCGTTTATCAACGGAAAGACGGATTTGTGCGGTGCAGAGGCAGTTATGGACTTGATGGATTCAACGTCTGAGGCAGGACTGCATAACGCGGCGATGTCGCTCTGCGGCGGTATCGCCGAAAAGATAAACGGAATACGCGAAAGAGTTCTTGCTCTTGCAAGTCACATTTCGGCGGCGGCGGACTATCCCGAAGAGGTTGATGCGCCCGAACCCGATGAGGCAATGAGCGGACTTTCGGATATTCATACCGAGCTGAAAGCTCTTGCCGACGGATTCGATACGGGTCGCGTTATGCGTGACGGCGTGAGAACGGCAATAGTAGGCAAGCCGAATGTGGGAAAGTCCTCGATTTTGAACGCGCTTTTAAAATTTGAACGTGCAATCGTCACCGACATACCGGGGACAACCCGTGATACAATAGAAGAATTGATAAGCGTGGGCGGTATTGCCCTGCGGCTTATTGATACGGCAGGCATCAGAGATTCGGCGGACGAAGTTGAGCGCATAGGCATAGAGCGTTCGCAAAAAAATATTGAGCTTGCCGATTTGGTATTGTTTGTCGTAGATTCATCACAAGAGATAACGGATGAAGATATTGCGATTGCGACGGCAGTCAGGAATAAAAAGTGTATCCTTATTTTGAATAAAAAAGACAAAGGAACGGCACTCGATACCGATGCCGCGGCGAAAAGACTCGGGATTGTCCCCGACGCGGCGGTTGAAACATCAGCTCCGAAGGGCGAAGCGGCGGAGGGAATCGATGTTCTCGAAAAGATTATATCCGATATGTTTACGCACGGAAAGGTGAAATTCGATGAGGTATACCTTGCCAACGAACGCCAAAAAGACGCGGTTTTGCGTGCGGACGCGGCAATCGGACACGCGATGGACGGAATACGTAACAATATGCCGTTTGACCTGGCTTTTGTGGACTTGGAGGACGCAATGTCGGCTCTTGGCGAGATTACCGGAGAGACAGTTCAAGAGGAAATTGTGGATAGTGTATTTGAGAGATTTTGTGTGGGGAAATAAAGTTTAAAAGAGATGTGATAAAAAGATGAATGACAAGGTTGTATTGCCTTTTGATTTTATAGAAAAATACGTCAGGTTTACAAAACCCGAATATATTCAGATTTATTTGTATATGAAATACTGCTTTGAAAAAAGCGGAGCGGCACCGTCCGCGGCGGATACGGCAAAGGCTTTGGATATATCTCCCGGCAGGGTTGAGTTTGTGACCGAGTATTGGATAAGCTGCGGTGAGATACAAAAAAACGACGGCGGCAAATTGACGTTCCCGAATGATAAATCCGATTCGACGGGCGTGGCGGCAAAGCCGCACTCGGTCAGACCGCGAAAAGCGGCGGGCGCACCGCGGATAAAGAGTACGCGGCCTTCGTATTCTCAATCCGAAATTGAGGCGGTTGCAAAGGCGAACAAACAAATATCGGGAATGTTTTATCAGGCGGAAACGATTTTGAACAAGGCCTTGACCGAAACGGAAACGGAACTGTTGTTTTCGTTTAACGATTGGCTCGGCTTGCCGGTTGAGGTTATAACAATGCTTTTGTCATACGCCGCCAAAAAGGGAAAGACGACAAAGCGTTATCTCGAGACGGTTGCGATTGACTGGGCGGAAAAGGGAATCGACACCTTTGAGGCGGCAGAGGCTTATATATCCGAGCTTGAAGCGGCGGACAGCGCCGAAACGCAGGTTCGCAAGATTCTGGGAATACATAACAGGGGTCTTACCGCCACAGAGAAAAAGTATATTAAGCTTTGGGTGGGCGAGATGAAGATTCCGACCGAGCTTATATCTCTTGCGTACGACCGAACGGTGGAATATACGGGAAAGCTGAGCTGGAGCTATATGGACAAGCTTTTGCAGAGCTGGGTTGCCAACGGGTATACGAACGAGGCGGATGTCAGGGCGGCGGATGAAGAATTTCATAAAAATAATACATATAAAAAGCCGTCAAAGACAAAAGCGAGTCCTTTCAATAATTATGCGCCCGAGAGCAAGACGGATTATTCCGACCTCGAGGAGCATATTTTGGATATGATGCTTGATGATGATTTTGAGTGAAAATTTTAATTTTGCGGAAAATTGCGAAATGGGCAAATCAAAATAATTTTATTGAATAATCGCCGACCCCTGTTCCGCCGAGCCTACCGCGGCGGCGATGGAAAAATTATTTTGATTTTGATTGCGGCGATTTATCGGATGTTATGTATGGCAATAACCCTGTAGGGGACGGCGTCCTCGACGTCCCGAGCACACCAATATACGGCACAAATTTTGCGGAAAATTGCGAAATGTGTTGAACATTTCACGGGCGGTCGGGGACGCCCGCCCCTACAACAAAACATTGCGTATGTCATTATTTTCTGTAGGGGACGGCTCTCGTCTGCCGACTCGGTCAAATCGCAAAACGATTGCCACCGGCAATCTGCGACCTCGACGTCCCCAATATACGAACATACGGCACAAATTACGCGGAATAATCATCAATCCGTGAAAGATTTATAAAAATATTAGATTCGGAAGTGATAAAATGCAATCACCATATTTGCTTGCAAATGCAAGACTTGCGGAAATCCGCAGGAATAACGAACAGACGCTTGACGACAGAAAGGCAGAGGTGGGGCGGCTTTGTCCCGAATATAGGTCTGTCGAGGCACAGCTCGCGGCGTGCGGACTTGCTCTCACACGCTGTGTCTTAAACGGCGCATCGGGTGTTGCCGAGATTAAGGCGGCGGCAGACGCCGCCCAGGCGGAAAAAAAGAATATTCTGAAAAAGCTGAACCTTCCGTCCGATTATCTCGATACAATATATACCTGTTCAAAATGCCGTGATACGGGCTTTGACGAACACGGACACAGGTGCGAATGCTTAAAAAGGCTTGCATCGGAATATATAAGTTTAAATTCAAATATGACAGCGCTTATGCGCAAACAAACATTTGAAAACTTTGATTTTTCGGTGTTTGAGAACCAGCCGGACATTAAGGGCAGACCCGTTGCGGGCGTGGCAAAGCGTGCGTTTGATATTTCGCTGAACTTCGCCGATAATTTCGGTGACGGAACAAGCCGAAATCTGTATTTTTACGGCAGTGCCGGGCTCGGTAAGACATATCTTTCGTCATGTATAGCCAACCGCGTGCTGGCAAGAGGTTTTTCGGTGTATTATCAATCAGCGTTTTCGCTTGCCGATATGATGGAAAAGCTGAAATTCGGCAGGTATGACGAGGACGAGCGCGAACGCGCCGAATATACGGCGAAATATGTATATGACGTTGACCTTTTGATTATTGATGATGTCGGAACGGAATTTGTTACCGCATATTCATCGGCGGTTATGTACGATATAATAAATTCAAGACTCAATAACGAAAAAAGCACCATTATTTCATCGAATTTGAGCCCGTCGGGAATCAACGATATTTACGGCGAGCGTATGACATCGAGAATTTCGGGGATTTATACACCCGTTGCTCTCATCGGTCGGGATTTGCGCAGCAGGTCATTTAATAAAAAATAGACTATGAGCGTTATGGCATAAAACGGTTGACGTGCAGTCAATATGCGCGGCATTTGGCTGTGCGTGTTACAATTTTGCACCCGTGACGGGTATTTCTATCGTCAATTTAGCCAAAATTATAAAAAAGGGTTGCAGAAACTGAAAAAATGCTGTAAAATTATAAGGTACGGTTGCGGATGGGATTCGCCACACCGCAATTATTCTTTTCGGAAAGGTTTTGATAATAATGAAAAACAGTCCGCTCAAAAAATCGGCAAAGGCTGAAAACGATGCCGAGTATAACAAGCGCAAGGAATTTATCAAGGATGAAATTTCGGGTAAGGTTCGCAGATATTTCGGTAAGACCGTTGAAGAGGCGAGCAAGCGTGAAATATATACAGCGGTTTCTTTTACCATAAGAGACCAAATAATGGAAAAATGGGTTAATTACAAACAGGTTGCGGATAAAAAGCCGCAAAAAGAGTTGTATTATTTGTCGTTCGAGTTCCTTATGGGAAGGGCTCTCGGCAATAACCTTATGAATATAAGAGAAACAGATTTATATCGTGACGCTTTGTCTGAACTGAATATTGACCTCAGCGATATAGAGGAGCAGGAAAATGACGCAGGTTTGGGTAACGGCGGTCTCGGCAGACTTGCCGCGTGTTTCCTCGATTCGCTGACGAATCTCGAATTGCCGGCGTTCGGCTGCGGAATCCGTTATGAATACGGACTTTTCCGACAGAAGATTGTTGACGGTTATCAGATTGAGATGCCCGACCCGTGGCTACAGACGGGTAACGTTTGGGATATTGCCAGACCCGAGGATATAAAAGAGGTTCACTTCGGCGGCAGAGTCGAAGAGTATATGGAGGACGGACGGCTCAAATTCCGTCACGTTGATTATAACACCGTTATTGCCGAGCCGTATGATATGCCGATTACGGGATTCAATTCCGAAACGGTGAATACGCTCAGACTTTGGCGTGCGCTCTCGCCCGAAGTTATGGATATGGATGAGTTCAACCGCGGCGATTATGCAAAAGCGTCCGAAAACAAAGAGCTTGCCGAGGTTATTTCAAAGATTCTCTATCCCGAGGATAATCACTATGAAGGAAAGCTGCTCAGATTAAAACAGCAATACTTCTTTGTTTCGGCAACAATACAGTGGATTATAGCCAAGCATAAACAAAAACATCTTCCCATTGCCGAGCTTGCGGAATATGTTCAGATTCATATAAACGATACTCACCCGACCATTGCTATCCCCGAGCTTATGCGTATCCTTATGGATGAAGAGGGTCTCGGCTGGGATGACGCGTGGAAGATTGTCGGCGCTGTGTTTGCGTATACGAATCACACGATTCTGTGCGAGGCACTTGAAAAGTGGCCGATGGAAATGGTCGATAATCTCTTGCCCAGATTGGGTCAGATTATACACGAGATTGACCGCCGCCAGCGTGAATTCCTGTGGGAAAGATTCCCGGGCGACAGCGGCAAGGTTGAGTATATGGCGGTTATCGCAAACGGTCAGGTAAGTATGGCAAACCTTTGTCTCACCGCGTGCCACAGCATCAACGGCGTTGCCGCTTTGCATACCGAGATACTCAAAAAGGAAACGTTCAAGGATTATTACAGTGTCTATCCGTATAAGTTTAAAAATATGACCAACGGTGTTACGTTCAGACGTTGGCTTTATAAGGCAAACCCTGAACTTTCGGGATTGATTTGCGACTCAATCGGTGACGGCTGGGTTAAGGATTACCGTCAGCTCGACAAGCTGACCCCGTTTGCCGATGACGCGGCTTTCCGTGACAAGTTCGCCGAGATTAAGCGTGACAATAAAGTTAAGCTTGCAAAGTATATCTTAGATAACAACGGAATAACGGTTAATCCCGATTCGATGTTCGATGTTCAGATAAAGAGATTGCACGAATACAAGCGCCAGCTCTTAAAGGTTATGCATATAATCTATCGTTATCAAAAGATACTTGACGGACAATACGACGCAAATACCTTGCCGACAACATATATTTTCGGTGCAAAGGCTGCACCGGGATACCATATGGCAAAGCTTATCATTAAGTTTATAAATGATGTTGCCGAAACGATAAACAATGACGAAAGGGTAAAAGACCTTATGAAGATTGTGTTTATCGAAAATTACAGTGTATCGAGTGCCGAAAAAATCGTTGCGGCGGCTGATTTGAGCGAACAGATTTCCACCGCGTCAAAAGAGGCGTCGGGTACGGGTAATATGAAGCTTATGCTCAACGGCGCATTGACGATAGGCACAATGGACGGCGCAAATGTCGAGATAAGAGAACAGGTCGGTGATGACAACATATTCATATTCGGTATGTCGTCACAGGATGTTTTGAACACATATGCAAGCGGAAAGTCGCCGAGCTCAGAGATTTATGCCAAGAACCCCGTTATAAAGAGGGTTGTTGATACCTTGATTGACGGTACGTTCAATCAGGAAAATCTGTTCTATGACATATACAAGTCATTGGTAATAGGTGACCACGGATTTGCCGACAACTATCTGCTTTTGCCCGATTTTGAGCCCTATCTCAAGGCCAACGGCGAGGTTGCGGCAAAGTATCATAACAAGGACGCATGGATGCGCTCTGCCGTAATAAACACTGCCAAAGCGGGATTTTTCTCGAGCGACAGAACAATTGAGGACTATAACCGCGAAATTTGGCATTTGAAATAATAACGAAAATAATTAAAATTAACATTATTATTCAACAAATGAAAGGGATTTGATGATTATGAAAAAGTTTAAAAAGATTATGGCTCTTGCGCTTGCGGTTGTATCGGTTTTTGCGCTTGCGGCTTGCGGAAACAATGCGAACAGCGGCGGCTCATCGGCGGATTCCGATAAAGCGGCTGACAGCGACTGGGCATATGTTCAGGGCAAGGGCAAGCTTGTCATAGGTATGACATTGTTTGCACCGATGGATTATATGGATGACAACGGCGAGCTTACGGGTTTTGAGGTTGATTTCGGTAAGGCAGTATGCAAAAAACTCGGCGTTGAGACCGATTTTGTTGAGATAAACTGGGACGCTAAAGAAAACGAGCTTAATTCCAAAAAAGTTGACTGTCTTTGGAACGGTTTGACGATTACTCCCGACAGAAAAGAAAATATGAGCATAACCGATGCATACCTCGGTAACAAACAGGTTATGGTTACATCTAAGGATAACGTTGAAAAGTACAGTAAGGACATCACCGATGCACGCGTTGTTGCCGAAACAGGTTCGGCAGGCGAAGAACTTGCAACGGGAAACGACTTCTTTAAGACGGCAAAATTCACGGGTGTTGACTCTCAGGCAAAAGCCCTTATGGAGGTTAAGTCCGGCACGGCCGACATCGCGGTTGTTGACTATGTTACTTCAATCGGTTCAATCGGCGAGGGTACGGATTATACAGACCTTGCGGTTGTCACCGCACAAGAATTTGAACCCGAGGAATACGGTATCGCTTTCAGAAAAGGCAGTGACATTACCGAAAAGGTTAATGCCGCTATGAAAGAGCTTGCCGCAGACGGCACTCTCTTAAAAATTGCCGAGAAGTATAAGCTTCAGGATTTGCTCTTGATAAAATAATCGATATTCTATCGTAAAATTTCTTCGGTTCGGCGGTCTGTGCCGCCGAACCGTTACTAAAGACGGGCAATTGCCCTAAGTGGAGGTTGGTTAAGATAATGACAGGTTCCGCCGGAAGTATTATTGCTTCCCTTTTTCAGGGCTTTGGCACAAACTGTTTCATATTTGTGCTGACGCTTGTTATCGCTTTGCCGCTCGGGCTTATCGTCTGTTTCGGCTCAATGTCAAAGTTTCTGCCGCTGAGGTGGCTTACCAAAACGTTTGTCTGGATTATAAGGGGTACGCCGCTTATGCTCCAGCTATTTGTCGTTATGTACGCCCCCGGTATTCTCTTTGATACACCGATGCAATCGAGAATGGGCGCGGTTATGATTGCGTTTGTTGTCAACTATGCCGCGTATTTCTCGGAGATTTACCGCGGCGGTATCGAATCTATTTCAAAGGGTCAGTACGAGGCGGGTCAGGTTCTCGGTATGACAAAGGTTCAGATTTTCTTTAAGGTTGTGCTGTTCCAGGTAATAAAAAGGATAGTACCGCCGATAAGCAACGAAATAATCACGCTTGTCAAAGATACATCTCTTGCGAGAGTGGTGAGCGTTGCCGAAATTATTATGTCTGCTGAAAGGTTTACAAAAAAAGGTCTTATCTGGCCGCTTTTCTCAACGGGTCTGTACTTCCTTGTGTTTAACGGTGCTTTGACGCTCTTGTTCGGCTACATAGAGAAAAAGCTTGATTATTACAAGAGCTGATTTAAGACGGCGATTTATAAAATTTACGGATTTAAGTTGAAAAATGCGAATTTAACATAAGGTGGTTTTTATATGCCTATACTTGAAATAAAAGGCTTTAAAAAGAGCTTTGGAAAGACGCAGGTGTTAAACGGCGTTGATTTTTCGATGGACGAGGGCGAGGTTCTCTCGGTTATCGGCTCATCGGGAAGCGGAAAGACAACACTTTTGCGCTGTATTAATTTTTTGGAGAGAGCCGACGAGGGCGAAATTTATCTTGACGGAGAACTTTTGTTCTCGGGCGAGGATAAAGCAAAGCTTTCAGCCGCAGAGATGCGTAAGAAACAGCTTAATTTCGGCTTGGTTTTTCAGGATTTTAATCTCTTTCCTCAATACAGTGTGCTTGAAAATGTCACGCTTGCGCCCAAGCTTTTGGCAAAGGAACAGCCGAATTTTAAGGCTGATAAAAAAGAAATTTTGGCTCAAATCGATGAAAACGCAAAGGCGGTTCTCGCAAGCGTCGGACTTTCGGATAAGCTGAACAGTTATCCGTGCGAACTGTCGGGGGGTCAAAAACAAAGGGTTTCGATTGCACGGGCACTTGCGCTCAAACCGAGGATTTTGTTCTTTGACGAGCCGACATCAGCTCTTGACCCCGAGCTTACCGGCGAAATTCTAAAGGTTATACGTTCGCTTGCAAAAGAGAGGATTACAATGGTAATCGTCACGCATGAGATTGATTTTGCCGAAAGTGTCAGCGATAAAGTGATTTTTATGGCTGACGGTGTTGTTGCCGAAGAGGGTACGCCCGAACAGGTTATCGGCAATCCGCAAAACGAGCGGACAAAGATGTTTTTGCAAAAATTAAGTGATAATTAGACTTGATTTATGTCCGAAAAAGGTATGTATAAGTGAGGTTTTAATAATTTCAACAGTTTTTTCAAAAAAATAAGTTAAAGTTTTAACAATTTTTTTGAAAAAAGACTTGTATATTTTTGAAATATGAGTTAAAATATATAATTGGTGGGGTTGGGCAATTACCCGGCTATTTGCAAAAGATAATTATGAAAAATAATTATAAATAAATACATTTATTTCAGGAGGTTTTTACTATGTCAGTAAAAGTTGCTATTAATGGTTTTGGTCGTATCGGCCGTCTGGCTTTTCGTCAGATGTTCGGCGCAGAGGGTTATGAGGTTGTTGCTATCAACGACTTGACAAAGCCTTCTATGCTTGCTGATTTGTTAAAGTATGATACAGCACAGGGCGGTTACTGCGGCAAAATCGGTGAGAATTTGCACACCGTTGAGGCTGATGATGAAGCGGGAACAATCACGGTTGACGGCAAAACTTTAAAAATTTATGCTATGGCTAACGCTGCTGAGCTTCCGTGGGGAAAAATCGGCGTTGACGTTGTATTGGAGTGCACAGGCTTCTATACATCAAAGGCTAAATCACAGGCTCATATCGATGCGGGCGCAAAGAAAGTTGTTATTTCCGCACCGGCAGGCAATGACCTTAAAACTATCGTTTACAGCGTAAACGAAGATACAATTTCGGCTGATGACACAATCATTTCGGCTGCATCTTGTACAACAAACTGCTTGGCTCCCATGGCTAAAGCTCTTAACGATTATGCTCCTATCCAGAGCGGTATTATGTCAACAATCCACGCTTACACGGGCGACCAGATGATTCTTGACGGTCCTCACAGAAAAGGCGATATGAGACGTGCAAGAGCAGGTGCTGCTAACATCGTTCCTAACTCAACGGGCGCTGCTAAAGCAATCGGCCTCGTTATCCCTGAGCTTAACGGAAAGCTCATCGGTTCTGCACAGCGTGTTCCGGTTCCGACAGGTTCAACAACAATCCTTACGGCTGTTGTTAAGGGCGCTGACGTTACCGTTGACGGTATCAATGCTGCTATGAAGGCTGCTTCTTCGGAATCATTCGGATACAACACAGATCCTATCGTATCATCGGATGTTATCGGAATGAGATATGGTTCATTGTTTGACGCAACTCAGACAATGGTATCAAAGATTGCTGATGACCTTTATGAGGTTCAGGTTGTTTCTTGGTATGATAACGAGAACAGCTACACAAGCCAGATGGTTAGAACAATCAAATATTTCGCAGAGAAATAAGTTTGAGAATTTCGGGAAACTGCGTCAAATCACGGCGCAGTTTCTCTTTCATTAAAGAAAGACCGAAGATTAACAGGCTTAAAAACCCGACATAATATAAATTTTTCAAGAAAATAAAAAAATATGAAAAAAAGGGTTGACAAACAGAACGAAATCTGATATAATAAATAAGTCGTGTTGAGACAGGCGGGTGTAGTTCAATGGTAGAATCTCAGCCTTCCAAGCTGATTGCGTGGGTTCGATTCCCATCACCCGCTCCATTAAATTTTTGCCGTTTATTGTTGCGGCCTTGTGAGATATGCGCCTGTAGCTCAGCTGGATAGAGCAACTGCCTTCTAAGCAGTGGGCCAGGGGTTCAAGTCCCTTCAGGCGCGCCACATATACGGTGGGTATAGCTCAGTTGGCTAGAGTGCCAGATTGTGGCTCTGGAGGTCAAGGGTTCGACTCCCTTTACCCACCCCAATTTAAATACTGGGCTGTCGTCAAGCGGTAAGACACAACACTTTGACTGTTGCATTCGTAGGTTCGAATCCTGCCAGCCCAGCCATCTTTTTTAAAAATTAAATATGACCCATTAGCTCAGTTGGCAGAGCACTTGACTTTTAATCAAGGTGTCCGGAGTTCGAATCTCCGATGGGTCACCACAGAAACCCCCGTAATATCAACGATTACGGGGGTTTGTTTTTAGTACGGTAATAAATCAAGGTGTCATAGGTACGGTAGTTGTACGGTAGTTATTTCACTTTATCCCCTCATCCTGTACATCATCGTGATGAATCGCAAATCCTTATCGTCAAGGTTCAGACCGTTTTCGTCACCGTTTAGTATGCCGTTCTCGACTGCCCACGATACCGCCGAGCGTGCCCATTCAGGCATATTATTGTCGATATAGTTATATATCATCGGGTGTTTTAAATTGCTAAGCTCCGTTGCCAAAACCTTTACCGTCTCGGTCAGTTGTGATATTTCGTTTTTTAATTCTTCATATTGTGCCATTGTTAAATCCTCACCTTTCAATTTTTCTTTAAATTCGTACCACTGCGCCCAACCGTTGCCGCTCATACTCTGCGGACAGTTCTTGCGGCTTGCGTCATAGTGACGTACAACTCGGTCAATCGGGATGTTAAGCTCCTGCATTAATTCCCTGACAAGCTGTGCCGTGCGCTCCAACGTTTTATTTCTGTCGGAATCAACGTTTATGCAAAACTCAATCCCGACCGAATTACGGTTTGTTATGCCGTATTTCCCGTGACCGTCACCGCAATGCCACGTATAAAACTTATAATAATCGTTCACGCATAAAACCTGTGTATCATCTGCAAAGAAGTCCGCACTTGACGAGCGGTCACCGCCGTTAAAATAGTTATAGTGCGCTGTTGCGTTCGCGCCGCGCGAGGGATTCCCCGTATCGTGTACGACAATGTATTTTATCGGTGTGCCGCCCCTGTTTGAGCGGTTATACTTAATCTGATGTACGGCTCGCATTTTCTTTCCCCTCTCTCATTACCTCATCGGCTTTTAGTGCCGATTGGGTAAAACTATTGTTCTTCCACCAAGCAATAACGGCGGTCACGATTG
>URAN01000003.1 GCA_900545865.1 uncultured Eubacteriales bacterium | reverse complement strand
GTTTTCGACTAAAAGGAGAAAATCTCAAAGGGCTAGCGATTGTAGCTTTTATATATTAGGAAGTTCAATGAACTTTCCTAATATATAAAAAAGTCCTAATATACATTTCTGTATATTAGGACGAATTCTCCGCGGTACCACCTATTTTAATATAATATAATTTATATTCTCTTATTTTTCTTTAACGCAGATATACGGCAAAGCTTACTTTAAATTGTTCAGCTTTACAACTTAACTTAGGTGATAACAAATAATTTTTACTTTCAAACTTTCACCAATTGTTTGATTCTCTGCAAAGATATTTTATTATCTGTCTTGTCCTTGTTATTGTTTTTTTGTTAATTTTATTTAAATCTTTATACAAAAAAAGGTAAAACTTTTGCATATGTTCGTTGACATTTAAACTCGTTTATGATATACTGTGATGTAGGAATCGGCAAGGCAAATTCAATTTAACGGCGGCATAAACCAAATGACGAAATTAACGGAGGTGTTGAGGTGTGCCTGACTTTGTACACACGGGTGATATACATCTCGAATCCGCTTTTTCGGCGCATTTGAATGCGGTGGATGCGATGCAGCGCAGAAACGATGTTATGCACAATTTTTCTGAGATAATCCGTTTGGCATCAAAGACCGAGCTGTTATTTGTTTCGGGGGATTTGTTTGACTCGCCCAATGTAAGCGCTGATACAATTTCATTTGTTAAAAGAAAGTTTGCGGAGATACCCGACACGCATATTTTTATAGCGGCAGGAAATCATGATCCGTATACTTCCGATTCCGTATATGCAAAAATCGACTTCGGAAAAAATGTACACGTATTCGACATTGAGCCTGAATGCGTTGAGCTGTCCGATACTAAAACTCGGGTATATGGTGTCAGCTTTCCGAACAGCGCACCCGGACGATTGAAATTTCCCGTTATTGACAAAGACGGAGATTTTAATAATTTTGTGGTGCTGCATGCCGATTTGACATCTGATTTGTCAGGCATTTATAACCCAATTTCATTGACGGATATACAAAACAGCGGCGCGGATTATGTGGCGCTCGGGCATATCCACAAGAGATGCGAACCTCAAAAAATCGGTGATACTATATTTGCGTATTGCGGAATTCCCGAGGGCAGAGGGTTTGACGAATGCGGCAATCTCGGATGTTATATCGGCCATACCGAGGATAGCATCACAACCGTTCACTTTCACAGAACCTGTGTAAAGAGATTGTTTGACATTAAACTTGATATTTCATCGGCAGAGGATACGTTTCATATTTACGAGACAGCAATACAAGAGATGCAAAATATCGGTTCGGCAAACGATTTGTACAGAATCACCCTGTGCGGAAGAACGAATATTGATGATATAAATTGTTCCGTCATTAAAACACGACTTTGCGATTACGGAATTCTGACAGATGTAATTGATGAAACAAAACCAAAGTATGAGCCTGATGATTTTTCGGATGATGCCGGTATTTGCGGCGAAGTTGTCGGAATGACCGACAATATGATGAGCTTATCGGAAAGCGGTGATTCGTCCGCAAAAGAGAGTTTGAACTCTTTTTTGTGCCGATACACGCAAGGTAGGGTCGGTCTGTCTGATTTGGATGCCGAGTTGCTCAAGAATGCCGAGCTGATTGGGCTTGCCGCGCTGCTCGGAGGTGATTGAACCCAATGGGAAAACGAGTTGATATTTTGTCCGTAAACATAATTCGGTTCGGAAAAATCAAAAATCTTAAACTTGATTTTTGTGTTGGATTCAATGTGATTTACGGCTTTAACGAAGCGGGAAAGTCAACGATTATGCGTTTTATAAAGGCTATGTTTTACGGTATGCCCGCAAGACGCAAAAGCGGTGAGGTTTTAAAAGAGCGAGAGCTTGCAATACCGTGGGATGAGAAGAGCGCCGAGGGTGTTTTAACAATTTCGTACAATGGTTCCGAAATTGAAATCAGACGCACTTTCGGGAATTCCGCCGCAGAGGATTCAATCTATGTTTCCGATTTAAAGACGGGAAATAAATTGGATTTTTTGAACGTAAACAATATCGGAAAAATTTTGTTCGGTGTTTCCGAGGATATTTTTTTGAGAACGGTTATGATAAACCAAGATGATGTGTTTATGGGCGGAAAGTCGGAAGAAATAACCGAAAAGCTGATGAACATAAAATCATCGGGAAACGAAAAAATATCGGTTGATTCCGCGCTCGAAAGACTGACGGATAAAGCAAATGCCTTAAAACGTGAGGACGGACGGCACAGTCTCGGGAAAATCGATGAGCTGAAACGAAAAAAAGAATTGCTGGTTCGCGAAAAATATGATTTAAAAACGCAAATTCAGCAAGTAAAAAAGATTGATGCTCGCTGCAGCGCGGCAAAAGGCGAATTGGCTCGTGTACGCGATGAAATACAAAAGTGCGAGACAGAACTCAAACATTGTCTTGAATCACTCAGAGACACAACGGACAGCACAGATGCCTTAATATATGAATATGACAAAAAGATTTCTGATTTGCAAAGCCGTGAGGATTATATCCGATGTGCTGATTTGACAAAAGAAATTTGCGAATCGGCAAGAAACTTTGAAAATGAGTTGTCTGATAACAAAAAACAGAGAATTGTTCCATACATAATTGCTGCGGCAACAGCTATACTTGGAATAATTGGGATTGTTTTTCTGTTGTTCGGAACAGTTAAAGCACCGGCTTATGGAATGTTGGCAATATGTGTGGTATTGATTATTGCTGAGGTGTGTCTGATAAAGTTCCGTTCGCTGAAAGCAAGCAATAAAATCGGCGGTGATTCGGGAAATAACTCGGAAAAGCTATCGAAAATATTGAATCGATATTCGGTGAAAAATTCCGATGAGCTTATGCAGATGTATATCGAAACAAGATCGATAAAAGATACGCTCGATACTCTGTTTAAGATGAAAGACGCGGCAACAACGCGGAAAAGCGTAAATAAAAAAGAACGAAGTTCGGTTTCGGTATCGGTTATGCAAGATTCGATAAAAGCGTTGCGCAACGACGAAATTAAACTTGTATCAGAGATAAAAGGTTTAGAGAGCCGAATGGCGTATGAAGTTAAAATTGAAAGATTACCGTCAGATATTGAGACGGAAATCAATGCAATAAATGACGAAATACGCCGAGCCGAAAAGAAATATATGGAACTGATTCTTGCAAAAGCCATCATTATGAAAGCAAGCGAGAATATGAAAACGAATTTTATTCCGATTTTGAATAAAAAAACAACCGAAATTTTAAATCGGATTAAGATTGATAATAAAGAACAAATCAGAATTTCGGATGAGTTTTACACTTTTTTCGAAAACGGAGCAAAGCTCCGCAGAGCGGAATTTTTCAGCAAGGGCGGATTTGAACAGCTGTACTTTGCAATAAGATATGCTCTGTCCGAAATTATATGTTTAAACTCTCCGTTTTTTGCGGATGATATATTAAGCGTGTATGATGATAAGCGCGCCGATTCGGCATTGCGTTTTATGTCGGAACAGACGGAAAGACAGATGTTTTTGTTTACCTGTAAGGGATTTGAGGCAGAAAACGCAAAAGAACTTGGCGCTGACTTAATTTATATAAATTAAAATGTTGTAAAAAGAGAGGAGAAATTTAAAATGGCAGCAGAAATTAAAAACGAGAATGGATTAATCAGAATTTCGAATGCGGTTATCGCAAAAATTGCCGGTTATGCCGCAACAAAGTGTTATGGCGTTGTCGGTATGGCAATGAGAACCGGAAAGGACGGTCTTGCAAGACTTTTGAAAAAAGAGAACCTTGACAAAGGTATAAAAATTAAGGTTGAGGATGACAAGGTTGGTATTACATTGTTTGTTATTATGGAATACGGCGTGAATATAGGAACGGTCGGTGACATAATAAAAAGCAATGTAAAGTATCAGGTGGAAGAGGCAACGGGATTAAAGGTATCCTCTGTAACCGTAAATGTTGAGAGTATTCGCATACATTAATTATTTGAAGTATTACGTTTCTAAAGAAAGGAATGGTTTTTTAAGTGAGAACTATAGACAGCAGCGATGTTGCACTGATGTTAGAGTCAGCTTCCAACAATCTGCAAAACAACAAAAAGGCGATAAATGATTTAAATGTTTTTCCTGTCCCCGATGGTGATACGGGCACGAATATGGGGCTTACATTCGGTGCGGCGGTTCAGGTTGCGTTATCCGATAAAAATGCGTCTGCCGGTGATATGATGGGTTTTCTTTCGAAAGCGTCATTGCGTAATGCGCGAGGTAACTCGGGCGTTATATTGTCACAGATTTTAAGAGGTGTTTCCAAGGCTCTTGCGGGAAAGACCGAATTTAGCGTTGATGATATAAAAAATGCGGCAGCAGCAGGCAGAGATACTGCGTACAGAGCGGTTATGAAACCGACAGAGGGAACAATCCTTACCGTTGTGCGCGAGGGCGCAGAGTTTGCTGAGGAAAACGCAGATAAATTTGATGATGCATCTGAATTTTTCTCGGCTTATATTCAGGCGTGCCGAGAAAGCCTTGAGAGAACCCCCGAGATTTTGCCCGTTCTTAAACAAGCCGGAGTTGTTGACGCGGGCGGTTGCGGCGTTGTTACGATTTTGGAGGGTGCGGAATACGCGTTGAAAAACGGAAAGCCAATCGAGTCGGCTGACTCGGCGGAAGTAAAATCGTCAGCGGCTGCATCTGGAAGTACCGACATCGACACGGCAAATATAAGATTCCAATACTGTACCGAGTTTATAATACAAAAGTCATCTGCGGACAGACAGGCGTCACAGTTTAAAGCGGCAATATCGCCCAAAGGCGATTGTATGCTCGTTATCGATGATGAGGATATTGTCAAGGTACATATCCACACAAATCATCCGGGCTTTGTAATGGAGGAAGCTCTGAAACTCGGACAGCTTATCAACATAAAAGTTGATAATATGAAATATCAGCACAGCGAAAATATTCGTTCCGTCGAAGAAGAAAAAGCCGAATTGGATTCCGAGACGGCACAAGAACCCGTTGAACTTAAAAAATACGGTGTCGTGGCGGTATCGGCAGGTGACGGATTGACAGAAGTGTTCAAAAGCGTCAATGTCGACAAGGTTGTACAGGGTGGACAGACAATGAACCCCAGTACACAGGATTTGCTCGATGCGGCAAATTCGGTTCATGCCGAGATTATCTATATCTTGCCGAATAACAAGAATATTATCCTTGCGGCGGAACAGGTAAATGATATATGCGATAAAAAAGTAATTGTAATCCCGACAAAAAATATTCCCCAGGGTATATCCGCCATGCTTGCGTTTGACCCCGATGCGGATGAGGGCGCAAATACCGAGGCTATGACAGAGATGATGAATTCGGTTAAATGCGGACAGGTTACTTTTGCGGCAAGAGATTCCGCTGTTGGCGGTCTTGAAATTCATAAAGATGATGTAATGGGTATGTTCGGAAGCGAAATTGCCGAACTTGGTTCGGATATAAACGATGTTTCGGAAAAACTCGCCGAAAAGATGATTGATGAGGAAACTGCTCTTATAACTATCTATTACGGCGCGGATACAGATGAGCAGTCCGCTCAGAAATTAGCCGATGCTATTTCTGAAAAGCACAGTGACATCGATGTTTCGGTTGTCAAAGGCGGACAGCCGGTATACTATTATATGATTGCCGCTGAGTAAATTGTTGTGTATGTTTGAAACATTCCGAATATGAGGTGATTTTTTGATTAACAAAAATACCGATATACGTTATATTAAAGGAATAGGAGAAAAACGCGCCGAGCTTTTTAATAAGCTCGGCGTTTTTTGCGTTGGCGACTTGCTCAGATACCTGCCGCGCGGTTATGAGGACAGAACCGATATGCGCGATATATGTGATATAGAAGAGGGTGAGAGCGTATGCATTAAAGGCTCTCTTGCCGGCGGAATACGCTCGTTCAGAGCGAAAACAGGAGCGAGGGTTATACAAACCCGTGTTTCGGATGGAACTGGAATCATTAACTTAACTTGGTTCAACGCGCCGTATGTTGAAAAAGTTTTAAAATCCGATGATTTCTTTTCGTTTTTCGGGAAAGTGACAAAACGCGGCATCATTCCGGAAATGATAAACCCGTTAATAGAGAGCGAAAAAGTATCGGGAGATAAAATGGGAAAAATCGTTCCGATTTATCCGTGTACGGCAGGACTTACTCAAAACAATATTCGTTCTGCCGTTCAAAATGCGCTCGAAAGCTCGGGTGACTCGATTGCGGATATTATACCCGAAAGCATAAGAGAGAAGTATGGCTTAATAGATGCCGAAACGGCAATAAAAACAATCCATTCGCCGCAATCTTTTGATGATTTTGAAAGCGCACGAAAAACTCTTGCGTTTGAGGAATTTTTGGTTTTGCAAACCGGGGTTGCCGCGGCGAAACAGACAAAAACAGCTCTTTCGGCACCGATTATTTCCGATGTGAAATGCATTGCGGATTTTGCGGATAAGCTGGCGTTTGAATTAACAAACGCTCAAAAACGGGTCATAAATGAAATCTCCGCGGACATCAAACGTGACATTCCAATGAACAGACTTGTTCAGGGGGATGTCGGGTGCGGAAAAACAATAGTTGCGGCGGCTGTTATGTATGCCGTTGCCAAGGCGGGGTATACATCTGCGCTTATGGCACCGACGGAGGTTCTTGCAAGACAGCATTATGCAAATCTAAAAAAACTTTTTGCACCGTTTAATATTGCGGTCGCGTACCTTGCAGGCAGCCAAAGGGCGGCAGAGAGAGCAGAAAATATTGAACTTATCTCAAACGGAACGGCGAAGATTGTTGTCGGCACGCACGCACTTATTTCGGATAAAACACAAATTCCCAAACTTGCACTTGCGATAACCGATGAACAGCACAGATTTGGGGTTCGCCAAAGAACGAAATTAAGTTCAAGCGGAAACGTACACACACTTGTTATGACCGCAACGCCGATTCCGAGAACTTTGTCGCTTATTCTCTATGGAGATTTGGATGTGTCGGTAATAGACGAACTTCCGCCCGGACGAACACCTGTTTCGACCATGGCGGTTGGGGAAAATCAGCGAAAAAAAGTGGAAAGTTTTGTGCTGAAAAAACTTTCTGAAGGCAGGCAGGCGTATTTTGTATGTCCGTTGGTCGAGGAGTCGGAAGTAATAGATGCAAATGCTGTTGAGGTTTATTTGAATGAACTTAAAAAAGGTGCATACAAAAATCATAAAATCGAGGCATTGCACGGCAAAATGAAGGCGGTTGACAAAGAACGCATAATGCAAGAGTTTTCTAAGGGCAATATTGATGCTCTTGTTGCAACAACTGTTGTTGAGGTGGGCGTCGATGTGCCGAATGCAACGGTAATGGTTATCGAAAACGCAGAGCGTTTCGGACTGTCACAGCTGCATCAGCTCAGAGGCAGAGTAGGGCGCGGCGCGCATAAGTCGTATTGCATTATGATTTGCGGCACAAACGGGAGTACAGCACTTGAACGAATGAAAATTATGTGCGAAACAAATGACGGATTTAAAATATCGGAGAAAGATTTGGAGCTTCGCGGTCCGGGTGAGTTTTTGGGTACGAGACAGCACGGCCTGCCGTCAATGCGCGCCGGAAACTTAAAGTATGATATGCAAATTCTGCAAGACGCACACAATGCGGCATTTGAGATATTGGCGAGTGACGCCGCCCTTGAAAAAGAGGAAAATAAAAACTTAAAAGCCGAGATAGAAAAAAATATTGACAGGCTCGGCGGAGTATTGAATTAGAAATTTATATGAGTGCTTTGATTTTTATTGTTGCAAATACCGCTGTGATTATAAATAAGCCGCAGTAACACTTTTTTTGCTTTTGAATATACTGATAACAAACAGATAGCCGTGCGGAGGTGTCAATCGTGTTATTCAAAAAAAGATGTTGCCGGAACAGATGCGGATGTTCGGTCGGACGGCTGCTTATTGCGATTGGCGCAGGGTTGATGCTCGCATACATAATACCGTACTATCTTTTGATTATAATTCTGGGTATCGGTCTGATTGCGGCGGGAATTTGGCTTTCTAAACGATAGCCAACGGCGGTCTTGGTTGAGTTTTGTCCGCAAACTCTTTATACATAAAACTATGGCGGACGGAAAGGTGATTTTTTATGCAAGTAGTGGTTGTAAAAGCGCCAAAGGCACTCAGAGGTATTTTAAGATTAATTTTCGGGATAAAAAAAGTTGAACAAATTTAAAAACCAAATAAAAAGAACGGACCATATCCGTTCTTTTTATTTGACCGAAAATTAAACTTCAAAATCAAGACAACTTCTGTTTGACATATACGGACGAACATATGTGTCCGCAACCTCAACGTGCATAGGATTTACGGAATAATTATTCAATGACGGCTCATTATCAAAAGATGAGTCAAGCATTAAATCAACATTTGATGATTTAAGTCCGCAAATATTTACCTTTATGTCAATCAACCCCGAAATTTTACCTTTCAGACCTTCGAGATTTAATTTGATATTTTTCTTGATTGATTCTTTTTCGTTTTCGGAATATTCATCTTTTATTTTCCAAAGAATAATGTGTTTAACCATAAAATTTTTCCTTTCCAAAAAAGACACGCCAATTTATTTAAAAAATTGACGTGTCTGAAATTTTTAAAAATCAAATGTTATTTATTCATAGCTTCTTCAACAGCAACGGCAACAGCAACGGTCATACCAACCATCGGGTTGTTACCTGCACCAATCAGACCCATCATTTCAACGTGAGCCGGAACAGAGGAAGAACCTGCGAACTGTGCATCTGAGTGCATTCTTCCCATTGTGTCGGTCATACCGTAAGATGCCGGACCTGCCGCCATATTATCGGGATGCAGGGTTCTGCCTGTGCCGCCGCCCGATGCAACCGAGAAGTATTTTTTACCCTGTTCGATGCACTCTTTTTTGTATGTGCCTGCAACAGGATGCTGGAAACGAGTCGGGTTTGTCGAGTTACCGGTAATAGAAACGTCAACGCCTTCGTGGTGCATAATAGCAACACCTTCGCGAACGTCGTCCGCGCCGTAACAGCGAACCTTTGAACGTTCACCGTCGGAATACTTGATTTCCTTAACTATATTCAGCTCGCCCGTGAAATAGTCGAACTTAGTTTGAACATAAGTAAAGCCGTTTATTCTCGAAATAATTTGAGCCGCATCCTTGCCGAGACCGTTAAGGATTACACGCAAATCCTCTTTTCTTGCTTTGTTTGCGCTCTTTGCAAGACCGATTGCGCCTTCCGCCGCCGCAAATGATTCGTGACCTGCGAGAAATGCAAAGCACTTTGTCTCTTCGCGTAAAAGTCTTGCACCGAGATTGCCGTGACCGATACCAACCTTACGGTCATCGGCAACAGAACCCGGGATGCAGAAAGACTGAAGTCCGAGACCGATTTTTTCAGCCGCATCAGCAGCGTTTTTAACTCCGTCCTTGATTGCGATTGCCGCGCCGACAATGTAAGCCCAACAAGCGTTTTCAAAACAAATAGGCTGAATGCCTTTTACCATATTATATACATCGATACCTTTATCATCGCAAATCTGTTTTGCCTCTTCAATAGAGGAAATGCCGTGCTTGGCGAGTTCTGCGTTGATTTGATCTATTCTTCTTTCATAGCTTTCAAATAATGCCATTATATGTTACCTCCCTTATTCGCATCTGGGGTCAATGAGCTTGTCCGCATCATCAACTCTGCCGTACTGACCGCTTGCCTTTTCGAGAGCCTCGTTTGCATCCATTCCGCCTCTGACCATTTCCATCATCTTTCCGAGGTGAACGAACTTATAACCGATAATCTGACCCTCTTTATCAACAGCAACTTTAGTGATATAGCCTTCTGCGAGTTCGAGGTATCTCGGACCTTTTGCAAGTGTTGCATAGGTTGTTCCGACCTGACTGCGCAAGCCTTTACCCAAATCTTCGAGACCTGCACCTATGGGCAGACCGTCCTCTGAGAAAGCTGTTTGTGTACGTCCGTATATTATCTGGAGGAATAATTCTCTCATCGCCGTATTGATTGCATCACATACGAGGTCTGTGTTCATTGCCTCTAAAATTGTCTTGCCGACAAGTATCTCCGATGCCATAGCCGCCGAATGCGTCATACCGCTGCAGCCGACAGTCTCAACAAGAGCCTCTTGGATAACGCCCTCTTTAACGTTCAAAGTCAGCTTACAGGCTCCCTGTTGAGGTGCGCACCAGCCAACACCGTGTGTCAAACCCGAAATCTCTTTGATTTCTTTAACCTGTGTCCATTGACCTTCTTGAGGAATGGGTGCAGGTCCGTGATATGCCCCCTTGGCAAGAGGACACATTCTTTCTACTTCACTTGAATAATTCATAAGTGTCTGCTCCTTTCGTTTTGTAAAAAACGCTTTTATATACCGTTGATATTTAAGCGCATATGTATCGGCAACGGGGCGCAAAAATCCCCTAACCGAAAGTATTTACATAAACATTATAGCATAAAAAATAAAATAAGCAAGACGTTTTCAAAAAAATATGGAATTACAAAAAATTATGTCAATTTAAAGAAAATGTTTTGTGTAAAATAAACAACGGTATATCGACCAAACGGACGAATGTCCCTGTATATGGGGTATTCTCGATGCCCTGCGTTATATTCGTTAAACGAATAATATCCGGTACAATCACAAGGACGGTTCTAAAACGTCCCGAATATACGAATAAATGATAATTATGCGGAACAAGCCCATTTTAAAATCAATAAAAATTTTTCTTGAATTAATTTATAATTTATGGTATTATATCAACATAGACTAAAAATGTTGGGAATGATTTTAATGCTGAATGAATTAAATGAAAAAGGAAGGTTGGCAAAAGCGGCATCTTATGAACTTGCAAAATTGTCAAGTGACATAAAAAACAGCGCACTTATTGCGATTGCCGATTCTTTGAGAAAAAATAAAGATTATATAATCGGCGAAAATAAAAAAGATATAACGGCGGCAAAAGAGTCAAATATGCGCGAGGGCTTGATAGACAGGCTTACGTTAAACGCTGTTCGGATAGATTCGATGGCAGAGGGAATAGAACAGATTGCTGCTTTGCCCGACCCTATCGGTGAAATGATAAGTCAAGTCAAACGCCCGAACGGATTAAAAATAGGACAGGTGAGAGTTCCGCTCGGTGTTATCGGAATTATATATGAGGCGCGCCCGAACGTGACTGCAGACGCAGCCGGGCTTTGTATCAAGGCAGGAAATTCCGTAATTTTAAGAGGTGGCAAAGAGGCGATAAATTCCAATATGGCAATATGCAAGGTTATGCAGGATGCGGCGTATTCGGCAGGACTGCCTTGCGGCAGCATTAATCTGATTGAGGACACGAGCCGCGAAAGCTCAACTGGTCTTATGCGGCTTAACGAATATCTTGATGTTATAATTCCGCGCGGCGGTGCGGGTCTTATCCGTGCTGTCGTTGAGAATGCGACCGTTCCGGCAATAGAGACGGGGACGGGAAACTGTCATGTGTATGTTGAAAAGACGGCGAATCTTGAAATGGCAAAAAATATCGTTATTAACGCAAAGACACAGCGTCCTTCCGTTTGCAATGCGGAAGAAAAACTTTTGGTTGACAAAGATATTGCCGATAAATTTTTGCCGATTATCATACCTGAGCTGACAAGCCGCGGCGTTGAGATTGTCGGTGACGAATTTGTGTGTGAAAGGTTCAAAGAATCGACCGCGGCAACGGAGGCTGATTGGAAAACCGAATATCTTGACCTTAAAATCGGGATAAAAGTTGTTGAAAACACCGACGAAGCAATCCGACATATAAATAAGTATAACAGCGGACATTCCGAGGCAATCATAACAAATGATTATGCAATGTCGCAAAAATTCACCGATGAAATCGATGCGGCGGCGGTTTATGTGAATGCGTCAACAAGATTCACTGACGGCTTTGAGTTTGGATTTGGTGCGGAAATCGGAATAAGCACACAAAAAATTCACGCAAGAGGACCGATGGGGCTTGTCGCTTTAACATCAACAAAATATGTTATATTCGGCAGCGGTCAAATCAGATAAGATTTTACAATCTCAGCAAGCACAGAGTATATCTCTGTGCTTGTGGGTTTATTTATCGGCGCTATCCGATTTTTCAAGAAGAGGTTCTTCAATAACGGACGAAACGGCTATGTTTTCGCTGCATTTGAGTGTTACCGTAATTTCGATTTCGCCGTGCTCGTTAAGACTTTGCTCCGATGTTATCGATTTAATTTCCTTTATATTTTCGTTTGTCTCGGCTTCGGATTTTAACTCAGAGGTAAGTTCTTCTTTGCCGAACGCCGCCGCTTCATGTGATGTGCGTTTTTTGTGAATGGTTTGGGTTTCGCTGTATTCATCGCATTTAATAAAGAGTGACGGCAATATATCGAGAGGTATTCTGTATTCGCTTTCGTTTTGATTATGGGTGAATTGTTCATACGGCGCTGTTTTTCCGATATAAAGCGGCAAAGTGTAATTTAAAACACTTATACTGTACCTTTTCTTTGTCTTTCCCGTTGGGACATCCTCGGAATATTCGAGAGCATAAGAGCGTGTTTTTTTGTATTCGGTTTCAGCGATTATTTCTCCTCTCGAATGAACAAAAGTAAATCCGTTTTTGCTGTTGTTGACGATTCCGCTGACCAAAACATCGCCTTGCGCAACGCCCGAACCTTTTTGTACAACTGTTTGACCTTCGCGTACTTCCGCAAGCTCTATGATTCCGTCACGTGACGCAACAAGATTGCATGGCAGGTCGTTTTTATCAAGTCCTTGCTCTTTTTCAATCCGTTCGACAACCTCGATATAAACGTGTGAACCGTTCGCATTTACGCCGAGCCATGCAAGCTCGTCAATCCTGTTCATTAGAGTGTTTCTGATTGTGTCGGGGTCAATATCCGATGTCCTTGCGCCGATTGTAAGTCCTGCGCTTGAAAGCTCATCCGTAATTCTTTTTTTATCAATACGGCTGTTGCCGAATACGGTTATACCCATAATGTGCGTTGAGCAATATATAAGCAGAACGCAAATCAGCGCCGTACCGACAACGGCAGCTTTTCGATGCTTAAAACGGTTTAATATAAAGGGTAATCCGCTTTTTTTGATAATCTTAACCTTGCTTTTTGTCCGTTTAACCGGGGTTCGGATTTTTTTAAACGAGTCAACATCCGTGGTGAATATAACGCGATTATTTCCGCATTTTTGCACATTGCGTATAACCAGACCTCTGTGCATACATATATTGATAAGCCTTTCGGTGAATTGTCCGTCGGCGCACACCGTCAGCTTTCCGTTTAAAAACAAAGGAAGTTTTTTCTTGCCGAGAACGTCTGTTTCCAATTATGTCACCCTTTCATATGCCGAATATTATTCAAAATTAACGGAAGTAATACAACCCGTCACACAGACGACCTCATCAACCATATTTGCTATTTCAAGGTTTCTGCCGCATATTTTAACCGTCTGTGCGTTTGTTTTGATTTTCACGCATGCATCATTATATTCCGTTATGCCTTTATAGTTTTCGAGAACGAGTTCTGTTGAACCGACAGTGTGTATCAAAAAATCCTCGTGAATTGATTTTTTACCGAAATCAGAAATGTCCGAAATGATTTTTTTGAATCCTCTGTTTTTTCTGCCCGATTCATCCATAACTTCACCTCCGCGTTGTATAAGCTTATATTTATCTTTATGAACCAAAAGGACAAAAAATGAATAAATCGAAACGCATCGGAATATATTTTAATAAATCCGACAAAATTATGCGAAACGGGAGAGCCGATGATGGATAAGACTTTTAAAAATATTTGCGTGTTGATGTGTGCAACGTACATAGCGGCAGCGACGATTGTTTCGCCGCATACTGCGGTCGGTGCAGCTAAATCCGCGCTGGCTCTTTGTTCGGGTGTTGTTATACCTTCGCTTTTTCCGTTTATTTTTTGCGCAAATATTTTTATAGCACTCGGTGCGGCATATTATGCGCGAAAGTATCTTTCAAAAATAATGTATCCGCTCTTTAAAATATCGGGTGCAGGCGCAGCGGCATTCTTCCTCGGAATAATAAGCGGTTATCCGATTGGCGCGATTTGTGCGGCGGAGTTGTTTTCAAAAGGAGAGTGTACGAAAAACGAGGCCGAGCGACTTGCTGCATTCTGTAATAATTCCGGACCGATGTTTGTAATAGGAGCAGTGGGCGAACAGATGTTCGGAAGTCACGTAACGGGCGTGTTATTATATTTAATTCACATTTTATCGGCGGTATTAACGGGAATGGTTATTAAGTTTATATTCAAAGACAAAACCGACATCGGAGATAACAGCTTGCGCCGATTGCCGCCGTCGCATCTTGAATCTACATTAAAAAACACAGCCGCGGATATAGGTGCGGCTGTGTCAAAGTCTGTTGAAACAATTTTGATGATATGCGGATTTGTTGTAATTTTCGCCGTGTTTACATCAGCAATTCCCGATACAAAGTTCAAACCGTATTTATACTCAATATTAGAGATAACAGGTGGACTTTCACAGATAAGCTCTTTGTGCGGCGAAAGAAATCGTTTGATAATTTCCGCTGCGGTTATATCATTTTCGGGAATATCGGTATATGCACAGGTTACGGCGGTTTTGACGAAACAAGGCCTGTCGAGCATACCTTATTTAATCGGCAAGGCGATACAAGCCGCAATTTCCGCAGTAATAATGTTCGGTGTCATAAAATTAAACAAAGGTGCATTGCCCGTGTTTAATATAAATGCGCAATCAAGCACAGCTGTATTCGGATTGAGTTCACCGATAAAATGTTTAAACATATCCGTTCGGATGCTCGCTCTTGCGATAGTACTGTTTTTGTCTTTGTGTCTTATTGTGAAGGTTTTTGAACGCGTCAAAACCTATATTTTAAAATAGGGTTCGGAATCCGATGAAATTATGCTTACGGACGGGAAACTTTCGCCGAGGTAGTTATGCATAAATTCGCAAATTATGTTTTCGGTTTCAAAATGACCCGCGTCAATCATATTTATACCGAGTTCAAACGCAAGCTGTGCCTCGTGGTGCTTTATATCGGAGGTAACATAGACATCCGCACCGGCGTGATACGCAGAATAAATTCCGTCGCCGCCCGCACCGCTGCAAAGAGCAACATTGGATATTGTTTCGGTCGGGTCGCCGACATATCTGATTGTGCGACAGCCGAGAACGCTTTTGACAAAACTTACATAATCGCCGAGTTCGAGCGGCGATTCAAGCCTTCCGACCCTGCCGATTTTACAGGTGGGATTTCCCAATGCGTCACAGCATTCCTCATCGGTATATACGCGGACATCGATAAGTTCAAGTTTTTCTGCGAGGATGTCATTCATTCCGCCAATTGCATTATCAAAATTCGTGTGAGCCGAGTAAACCGAAATATCGTTTCTGATAAGGCTCATTACAGTGCTGCCGATTACATCGTTTTCCGAAATCCGTTTGAGCGGCGAAAATAACAGCGGATGATGCGAAACAATCAAATTCGCGCCGCAATCTATCGCCGCTGCTGCGTTTTCGGACGTAACATCAAGACATACAAAAACGCGCGATATATCCGCATTCATATCTCCGACCATAAGCCCGACATTATCCCACGGTTCGGCAAGCGATAACGGTGCGAGTTCTTCTATTTTCCTTGCTATATCTTTTACTTTATACATTCTTATTACCTCGTATAATTAAATTTTACTTATTTCTTCTTTTAATTTTCTGCATTCATCAAGTTTTTTGCACGATTCCGCCGTCTTGGATTTTTCAAGCCCGAGTATCATTTTGTTTAACTTATCCTTTCGTTTTTTCAGGTAAAGTTCAAAATTTTCGGGTCTGTTTTCTGTAAGGTACTTACCTATAAACACATCGGCGGCACTTGGATTATAGCAGTTTATCAAAACCCCGTTGTCCGAAAGGTCGGGCGGTGCAACGCTGATGATATTATAAATTTTGTTTTCCTCAACAACGAGAGATTCCGATATGATACGCCAACCGTGTGAATAAAGATATTCTCTGAGTTCCGAAACGGCGGACATAGGCTGTAATATTATTTTGTTTGCGTTTTTAATTTTATCAAGCCCCGAGCCGATTATGTTTGCAATCAGCAATCCGCCCATTCCGGCAATAACAATCGCATCCGATTCATCGGATTTTATCGGGTCAAGACCGCTTCCGAGCCGTAATTCAACGAGTTTATCGGCGTTATAGGTTTTGACCGTGCTTTCAGCACGCCGCAAAGGCTCGGGATTGATGTCGCACGCGATTGCTGTTTCCGCTTTATGCCTTTTACATAAATACACGGGAATATATGCGTGGTCCGTCCCTATATCAGCAAGACATTTGCATTCACCGACCGATTCCGCAATCGCCGAAAGGCGCGGCGAAAGTTGTGGAAAGGTATTTTTCATAATTATTACGTCCTTTGTACTTGTTTTGCATTATTCATAGGTGTATTTTATAATAAAACTTATATTTTGTCAATATTTAAAGAGGAAAAATACTGCTTTTGGCGAATTATAATGTAAGAGGGTAAAAAAAGAAAAAGGAGGGCAAAGCTTTATGACGGACGCGAATTTTCAGAACTTTGTTGATGAAGTAATTGACAAAAATGACATTTGTGATGTTATTTCGGAATACGCAAAGCTAAAACGTATGGGTAATCGTTTCGCGGCGCTTTGCCCTTTACACAACGACAAAAAATCACCGTCGCTTTCCGTATCGCCCGACAAACAGCTTTTTTACTGCTTTGGCTGCGGCGCGGGCGGAAACGTCATTCATTTTATTATGGCGGCGGAGCATCTTGATTTTACCGATGCACTTAAACTTTTGGCGGACAGAGCGAGGATTCCGGTTCCCGAATTTAAAGGCGGCGGTTCATCTTCGGCAAAGTCGAGCGTTGATAAAAAACAGCTTATCTTTTCCATAAACCGTGAGGCTGGCAGGTATTTTTATCATAACCTTGCAAGCGAAAGCGGTAAGGAAGGGTACGAATATCTCAAAAACCGCGGAATAAAGAATTCCACGATTAAAATGTTCGGTATGGGATATGCGCCCGAAGGATGGACGAACCTTATCGATTATCTCAAAGGCAAAGGCTTTTCGGAACACGAAATATATGAGGCCGGACTTGCCAAAATGCGTGACAACGGAACATATTACGATTCATTTTATGACGGACGTGTGATGATTCCCATTATAAATGTACAGGGAAACATTATCGGTTTCGGCGGTCGGATTATCACCGACCGTGAAAATACGGGCAAGTATTTAAACACGCCCGAGACGCTTGTCTTTCATAAAAAAGAAAACCTTTTCGGTTTGAATTTCGCCAAAAATGACCGTTCGGGTTCGCTTTTGCTTATGGAGGGATATATGGATGTCATATCTTTGCATCAAGCAGGAATAACAAATGCGGTCGCATCGCTCGGCACTGCGTTCACAGAGGAACAGGCAAAGCTCGTAAAACGCTATGGCGGCAAGGCAGTTTTGTGTTATGACTCGGATGAAGCAGGGAGAAAAGCGACAGTCAGAGCCGGTGAAATTCTGACCGCACAGGCTATTAAAACAAAAGTCTTGACAGTAACGGACGGAAAAGACCCCGATGAGTTTGTGAGAAAATCGGGTGGCGAGATGTTCAAAGTATTGATAGAACGCGCACAGCCCCTAATGGAGTATAGAATTAACGAAATTCAGAAACAATATACGATTGAAACGGTTGACGAAAACGGAGAAAAAGAACTTGTTTTTCCCGATTCGGACGCAATGATTGATTTTACCGAGGCGGTGGCAGGGGTTTTATCGCAAATCAAAAACCCGGTCGAATTCGAGATATATCTCAAACGCGCCGCTCAAATCGGCGGCATATCCGAAAAATCACTTTTTGCAAGGGTGAACAACATACGACTCGGCAGAGAAAGAGCGGAAGAAAAGCGCGCCGAGCAACAGAAAAGACGCAGGATAAGCCGAGAGATGTCGGGAACGGACAATGTACAGCTTTATAATTCGGAACAGCTTATGCTAAATCTCATATGCGACCGGCCGGTATTTAATTTTGTAAAGGATAAAGGCTTAACACCCGAGGATTTTTCGACAGAGCTTCATTCGAGACTTGCGAAAAAGATATTTGAAATGTATGAGACGGACGGCGCGGTTGACATAAACCGAATTTTGACGCTGTTTGACGAAAGCGAGAGGGGGATGGTCGCCAAAATACTTTCGGACGACAAAAACACATCGGATAAGAAAAAGGCAGCCGAATTTCCGCTCGAAGTGATTATGGGAAACCAAAATTTAAAGCAGCAAAAAGAAATGCTGGATAACAGTGATTTGAAAAAACTTGATGCGCTCATAAGGCAAAGAGCCGATGACAAGGTTCATCATAAACAAAAATAATCTGAAACTTTTCAGTTGACATAGATTTTAAGAAAAACGTGATTCCGCAGAGGTAATATTGGCGGATGAGAAAGGAAGTTTTAAATTATGGAAGAAAAAAAGACAAAAAAACAAACTCGCAAACAGGTAATACAAGACCTTTTGGCAGACGGCAAGAAGAAAGGTGTTTTGAATTATAAAGAAATAAATGATAAATTAGAGGCTCTTGAACTTGATGCGGATCAAATTGAAAAAATGTTTGAGCTGCTTGAAAAGCACGGTATAGAACTTGTCGGCTCTATGGACGATGACGATGACATCGATATTATGGTGGACGATGATATGGAAATCACCCAAGAAGAGCTTGAAGATTTGTCTGTCCCCAGCAGCGTCAGCATTGACGACCCCGTTCGTATGTATCTTAAAGAAATCGGTAAAGTTGACCTTTTATCAAGTGATGAAGAAGCGGAACTCGCGCGCAAAATGGCGGACGGCGACCGTGCGGCAAAGAAAAAACTTGCCGAGGCGAACCTGCGTCTTGTTGTCAGCATCGCCAAAAGGTATGTGGGAAGGGGTATGCTCTTTCTTGACCTTATCCAAGAGGGAAACCTCGGTCTTATAAAAGCGGTTGATAAATTCGATTACACAAAAGGATATAAATTCAGCACATATGCAACGTGGTGGATAAGACAGGCAATAACCAGAGCAATCGCCGACCAGGCGCGGACGATTCGTATACCGGTGCATATGGTCGAGACCATAAACAAGCTTGTTCGTGCATCGCGCCAGCTTGTTCAGGAACTTGGCAGAGACCCCCTGCCGGAGGAAATAGCCAAAGAAGTTAATATGCCTGTTGATAAAGTGGGTGAGATTTTGAAGATTGCCCAAGAACCCGTTTCGTTTGAGACCCCGATAGGCGAGGAAGAAGACAGCCACCTCGGTGACTTTATCCAAGATGATGACGCGCCGGCACCTGTTGACGCGGCAACATCGATTTTGCTTAAAGAACAGTTAATCGATGTCCTCGGAACATTGACGGACAGAGAACAAAAAGTTTTGCGCCTTCGTTTCGGTCTTGATGACGGAAGGGCAAGAACCCTTGAAGAAGTCGGAAAAGAATTTGACGTTACTCGTGAGAGAATACGTCAGATTGAGGCAAAAGCACTCAGAAAGCTGCGCCACCCGAGCAGAAGCAGAAAGCTTAAAGATTTTCTCGAATAAGAGGAATAGGTTAATATGCGGTCGGTTTTATATAAAAAGTACTCAAAAAAAGGATTGTGCAAATATTGTTTTTTTAGAGTGTATATAGAAACTGTGTCCGAAATATTGACTTGATATACCGTTTGGGGTATAATAAAAGAATATAAATTTTCAGAGAGGTGACGGAGTTGGATAAACACGAATTTTTAAAGATGCAGAGCGATATGGATAAGAGTATTGAGAAATACATAAAATTGATTCATACAAAGAATACAGCATGGAATTCAATTCCATCGCATTATTATAATGAATATAATGTAAAGTCCGGTTTGCGAAATGCGGACGGTACGGGCGTTCTTGCCGGGTTTACTTCTATCGGTGAGGTTCACGGTTATGTTATGGACGAGGGCAACAAAGCGCCCGTTCCCGGTAAGTTGCGTTACAGAGGTATTGATATAGAGGATATTATTTCGGCGTGCAAAGCGGAACGCCGTTTCGGGTTCGAAGAAACAGCATTTTTATTGATTTTCGGATTTCTGCCCGACAAAGAATTGCTTGACGGTTTCACAAAACTGTTGGCACAAAAACGCAGACTTCCCGATGAATTCACAGAAGATATGATTTTTAAAGCACCGAGTAAAAATATAATGAACAAACTCGGACGGTCGGTTCTTGCGCTTTATTCGTATGACGATAATCCCGATGACATTTCTATCGCCAATCTTTTGCGCCAAAGTTTGGATTTGATTGCGCGATTCCCGGTTCTTATCGCAGATGCGTATAGCTGTAAGCGTCATTATTTTGACGGCGAAAGTCTTGTTTTGCACAATCCGAATATCGAATTATCGGCGGCGGAAAACTTTTTGTATATGATAAGACCCGATAAACAGTTCACAAGAGAAGAGGCGGAAACGCTTGACCTTTCAATGATTCTTCAGGCTGAACACGGCGGCGGTAACAACTCAGCTTTTACCGTGCGTGTTTTATCATCAACGGGTACGGATACGTATTCAGCGATTTCGGCATCGGTTGGTTCTCTGAAAGGACCGAAACACGGCGGAGCGAATGACAAGATGCTTTCGCAAATGGAAGAGATTAAAGCAAATGTCCATAACTGGGAAGACGAAACCGAGGTTATGGGCTATCTGAAAAAGATTTTGAGAAAAGAAGCCGGTGACGGAAAGGGGCTTATATACGGTGTCGGACATGCTGTATATACGATTTCCGACCCTCGCGCGAAAATTCTCAAAGAAAGAGCGGCGAGACTTTCGGAAATAACAGGATTCGAAAAAGAGTTTGCTCTGTATGATATGGTTGAAAGACTTGCCCCGAAAGCGTTTTGCGAGGAAAAAGGCATTGAACGCGATATGTGCATAAATGTTGATTTTTATTCGGGGTTTGTGTATCAGATGTTAAAGCTTCCGCAGGAGCTTTATACTCCGATTTTCGCAATGTCGCGCATTGTCGGCTGGTCGGCACATCGAATCGAAGAAGTTATGACAAACAGCAAGATAATTCGCCCGGCATATAAAAGTACCGTTAAACGTATTGGGTATACGCCGATTGGTGAACGTGAAAGAATAAATTTGGATGAGATTTAAATAAAAATCAACAGGCGGTTTGCATTCGCAAACCGCCTGTTTTTTAAAAGTCATCATCGGCATCGAAATCATCATCGTTAATGCAATCGATGCCCAAATCGGGTTCGAGTTTTGACACAGATACTTCATATGCCGTTTTTGTTTCAAATTCATCTTCGCCGATTTTCTTTTGATATTCACGGCTTTGGATTCTGCCGCGGATTTTAAGGTTGTCGCCGACATTTAGACTTTCGGCAAATTTGGCGTTTCTTCCCCATGCAATGCACGGGATGTAATCCGACTTGTTATATGACCTGTTCACGGCGAGCAAAATATCAGCAATCTCACGTTTGAACGGTGTTGTGCGATAGACAGGTTGTTTGCATATAAAGCCGTTGAGAAAAATTCTGTTTGGGTTTTGCAGGTTTTCCGCATCCGTGATATAGTCGATGCTTTTTACGAATACAGTCAAAATAAGACGGCTGCCTGTTTCCGAAAAGTTGTTATATGACCTAAACTGACCGTGGATTTCGACCATATCCCCGAGCCCGGGATGCAGATACGGGAAAAAGCGTTCCGAAATCGTTATGTTGATTAAATCAAAATTTTCGCTCAGACGCGGAACTTTCAGCCTGAATAAGTAAAACCGCTCTCCGTATATCATATGCGAAAAAGTGAGCTCGCTGTCTACCTCACCCGCGATATACACTTTGTTGTTTTCAAAATATGTGTTTTCCACTGATTATTCACTCCTGTCAGATAAGTAACCGAATTTTGTTCGGGTTTATTTAGCTATATCTTTTGTTAAAATATATTTTTATTAAAACTTGGTGTCTACTGTAAAATTATATTCAAAACGGATTAATTTAGAACATAATTTTATTCGTTCGGTCGTATAAATACAAAATTATTTTTGCCGATAAATATAAAATGTATTCGCTGACATAAAGTATATATTTAAAATAAAATCACGGTATTCGGCGCATAAATTTTTATTATTGACAAATAATAACTCGGAAAACAGTGTGAATCGGAGGTCGGATGCGGTGATAATTACGATTGTCAGAACTTTGATAATGTATATTTTGGTTGTCGGAGCGCTGAGAATGATGGGAAAGCGTCAAATAGGTGAACTCGAGGCGTCCGAGCTTGTTGTGACGATAATAATATCCGATATTGCCGCGATGCCGATAACGAATATAGAGGTGCCGCTTATCACGAACATTTCGGCAATTTTGACGCTTATGATTTTAGAGGTAATCCTGTCGTTTTTGGCGTACAAGAATACGGGCGTGAGAACTGTGCTTTACGGGCGGCCGAGTATGTTTTATAAAAACGGAAAGTTCAATCAGCAAGAGATGATGCGCCAACGTTTTAATGTTGCCGATATTATGGAAGAACTCAGAGGTAACAATGTTTGCAACCTGAACGATGTCGAATATATAGTTATGGAAACGAACGGAAACGTAAGTGTTATCACAAAACAGGAAAAGTCGGCTGTTACACCCGAACAGATGAAAATAAAAACAGACCCCGTAAGAATGAGTTATATAATTATCGATAACGGAACGCCGGTGTACAGCTGTATGAAAAGTCTTGGGCTTAATGATGAGTGGCTTTCGAACAAGATGAAAGAACACGGTATCAAAAACGTTAAGGATATATTTTATTTAAGTTTTGAGGAAAAAACAGGAAATACGGTTGTTATTCCGATGGATAAAAAATGATATATTGCTGATATGAAAGGCTGAACAAATTATGAAAAGAATCGTTTCTGTTTTAATTATAGCCGCATTAATGGTTGGATTTATAGGCATACATCTATACAAAATCAATTCTTTTGAAAGAGAAGCAAGTGAAATATGCGGAGAAATTTATACCGAGTTTTATGATGAAAATTGGGATAATATCCGAGAGTTTGTGGCACAGCTTGACGAGGTATGGTACAAAAATCGGCTTTGGGCAAGTGTGACGCTCAAGACGGATGTTATCGATGAAATAGAAATTTCTCTTATGCAGTGTACCGAGTATTCAAAGATTGCGGCAAAAGAAAATTTTATCGGTGAATTCAAAATGTTTTGTATGCTTATCGAACATCTTCCCAAACAGGAAAAAGCCTCGCTCGGAGAATTGCTTTAATGAATTTAAGGCAATTCTCTTTTGATTTTCGGGAAATTTCTTAAAAATCTAAAATTTTTGTATAAAATGTCAATTATTTTGCAAAGAAAACCGATAACTTTTTATCCTCTTTACTTGACAATATTTTAACAGTACGATAAAATATATATGTATGAATTTTTCTTTTTTATAAAGAGCTGTATTAATTCAAAACGAATAAAATCGAAAGGGTGATTTGAATGGGTATGACACTCGCCCAGAAAATACTTAAAGCGCACCTTGTAGAAGGTGAGATGATAAAGGGAAAGGAAATCGGTATAAAGATTGACCAGACCCTGACCCAGGACGCAACGGGAACTATGGCTTATCTTGAATTTGAGGCTATGGGTGTTCCGCGTGTTAAAACGGAAAAGTCTGTTGCGTATATAGACCATAATACATTACAAAACGGTTTTGAAAACGCCGACGACCACAGATTTATCGGAAGCGTATGCAAAAAGCACGGCATATACTTTTCAAGACCC
Organism: uncultured Eubacteriales bacterium; assembly: GCA_900545865.1. GTDB lineage: Bacteria > Bacillota > Clostridia > Monoglobales > Monoglobaceae > UMGS1820. Next base: position 79,177 of record URAN01000003.1, on the reverse strand, counting down.
GGCAACGGAATATGTCACCAGGTTCACCTCGAACGTTTCGGCGTTCCCGGAAAAACTTTGATTGGCTCGGACAGCCACACACCGACCGGCGGCGGAATCGGAATGATTGCTATCGGTGCGGGCGGTATGGATGTTGCCGTTGCAATGGGCGGCGGTACATATTACATTACCTGTCCCGAAATCGTTAAGGTTGAACTCAGTGGTAAGTTAAGCCCGTGGGTCGCCGCAAAAGATGTTATTCTTGAAGTATTGCGCAGACTCTCTGTTAAGGGCGGCGTAGGAAAAATAATCGAGTATTGCGGTGAGGGCGTTAAAACTCTTTCCGTTCCCGAGCGTGCAACCATAACAAATATGGGTGCGGAGCTCGGTGCGACAACATCGATATTCCCGTCGGATGAGGTTACGCGTCAATTCCTTAAAGCACAACAGCGCGAAGCGGATTATACGCCTTTGGCGGCCGATTCCGATGCTGACTATGATATGGTTGTCGAGATTAATTTGAGCGAACTCACACCTATGGCGGCTTGTCCGCACTCGCCCGATAATGTTAAGACTCTTGACGAAATCGGCAATATGAAAATCGACCAAGTATGTATAGGTTCATGTACAAATTCATCACTCTTGGATATGCTTAAAGTCGCATATATCTTAAAAGGAAAGACGGTTCACCCCGATGTTTCGCTGGCTATTGCGCCGGGTTCGAAACAGGTTTTGAATATGCTTGCTGATTGCGGCGCACTCGCAACAATGATTGATGCCGGTGCAAGGATTTTGGAAAGTGCGTGCGGACCGTGTATCGGTATGGGTCAATCACCGAATTCGGGCGGTATTTCTCTGCGTACTTTCAACAGAAACTTTGAGGGACGTTCAGGCACAAAAGACGGCCAGATTTATCTTGTATCGCCCGAGGTCGCGGCTGTTTCGGCTTTGACAGGTGTGTTGACTGACCCGAGAACCCTCGGCGAAATGCCCGAATTTAAATTACCGGAAGTATTCACAGTCAACGACAATATGGTAGTTCCTCCCGTTAAGGCTGAGGATATGGACAGCGTTGAGGTCTTGAGAGGTCCGAATATTAAACCTTTCCCGGTATCAGAAGCTCTCGCCGATAATCTTGATGCAAAATGCAGCCTTAAAGTCGGCGACAATATTACGACCGACCATATTATGCCTGCCGGTGCTAAAATTTTGCCGTTGCGTTCGAATATTCCCAAAATTTCAGAATATTGTTTTGCGGTATGCGATGAAAAGTTCCATGACAGAGCTTTGGAACTCAAAAAGAGTATAATTGTCGGCGGTTCGAATTACGGGCAGGGTTCATCGAGAGAACACGCGGCATTGGCTCCGCTCTATCTCGGAGTAAAAGCCGTAATTGTGAAATCGTTTGCGCGCATACATATGGCGAATCTTATAAATGCAGGTATCGTGCCGCTTACATTTGTGAACGAGGCGGATTATGACAAAATTAATCAGCTCGATGAGCTTAAAATCGATAACCTTAAAGAGGCGGTTATAAATGCCGATATGGTAAAGGTTACGGATGTTACAAAAGGATTTGATTTTGAGGTTAAGCTTGACTTTTCACAGCGCCAGCGTGATATGCTTGTCGCGGGCGGACTTTTGAATTACACAAAAGAAAACGCATAAATTGTATCTATTTTGAAAGAGAGGACATTATTAATGGATAAGATTAAAATGACAACGCCGCTTGTTGAGATGGATGGCGATGAAATGACAAGAATCATCTGGAAGATGATTAAAGATATTCTGATTATACCTTATGTCGATTTAAAGACAGAATACTATGATTTGGGCCTTGAACACAGAAACGAGACGGATGACCAAGTTACCGTTGATTCGGCAAACGCAACAAAAAAATACGGCGTTGCCGTAAAGTGTGCGACCATTACACCGAACGCAGAGCGCGTTAAGGAATATAATTTAAAAGAAATGTGGAAGTCGCCGAACGGTACAATCCGTGCCATATTGGATGGAACGGTGTTCCGCACCCCGATAATCGTCAAGGGTATAACGCCGTATATTCCTACATGGACAAAGCCAATCACGATTGCGCGTCATGCTTACGGCGATGTATACAAAAATACCGAGATGCAAGTTCCCGACGGTTCAAAGTGCGAGCTTGTTTGCACAGATAAAGACGGCAATGAAACACGTTCTTTGATTCACGAATTTAACGGCAGCGCAGGTATAATTCAAGGTATGCACAACATCGATAAGTCAATCGAAAGTTTTGCAAGATGTTGTTTTAATTATGCTTTGGATATGAAAAAAGACCTTTGGTTTGCAACAAAGGACACCATTTCAAAGAAGTACGACCACAGATTCAAGGATATTTTTAACGATATTTTTAATGCCGAATATAAAGCTAAGTTTGATGAGAGCGGCATTGAATATTTCTATACTCTGATTGATGATGCTGTGGCAAGGGTTGTCCGTTCCGAGGGCGGATATATCTGGGCTTGTAAGAATTATGACGGAGATGTAATGTCGGATATGGTTGCAACAGCATACGGAAGTCTTGCAATGATGACATCTGTTCTTGTTTCTCCAAACGGAACATATGAATTCGAGGCGGCACACGGCACGGTTCAGCGCCATTATTATAAACATCTCAAAGGCGAAGAAACGTCTACAAACAGCGTGGCAACACTGTTTGCATGGACAGGTGCTTTGCGCAAGAGGGGCGAACTCGACAAAATCGATGATTTATGTACTTTTGCCGATAAGCTCGAAGCCGCAACAATAAAGACAATCGAGGACGGCATAATGACAGGTGATTTATACTTGCTTTCTAAACTTGAGAACAAAAAGAAAGTAAACACCGAGGAATTTTTGGTTGCAATCGGCGAAAGACTCGCCGCATCGTTATAATACCAAAGACGGTTTTGCATACATTATTCGCGTCGCATACCGCAAAATTTCTTTGCGGTATGCGAATGTCGGCGAAAAGAGGTTTTCTTTATGATAAAGAAAGTATCTGCATCGGTTGTCAGACGTTTGCCGAGATACTACAGATATTTAAGCGAACTTGACGCAAACGGAACAGAGCGTATTTCTTCAAAGGAACTGAGCGTAAAAATGGATGTTACCGCGTCTCAAATCCGACAGGATTTAAACTGTTTCGGCGGTTTCGGTCAACAAGGTTACGGATATAACGTCCGTTTCTTACTTGACAGCATTGCTAAAATTCTCGGACTCGATAGAGGGTATAATGCAATTCTCATCGGTGCGGGGCATATGGGAAGAACTTTTGCGGTGAATACCAAGTTTGAATCGAGGGGATTTAACCTTATAGGAATATTTGATTCCGACCCCAAAAAGGAGGGGTTGCAGATAGGCAAGCACACGGTTTTATCGTATTCCAAGGTTAAAAGTTTTATTGATGAATACAAGCCTCAAATGGCTATACTGGCTGTTCCGAAATTGGCAATGCGCCGTGTTGCGCAAGAATTGATTGATTACGGGATAAAGGCGTTTTTGAATTTTTCTCACGCAGAGCTTCCGTCCGTTGACGGAATTGCGATTGAGAACGTCCACTTGTCCGACAGCCTTATGCGCTTGTCGTACAAGCTTGCGGAAAAAGAACGTTCCGATGATAAACTTTAGCTTTAAGGAGATGCTGTTTCGTGCTGATTGACAAGGGATGTATTTTTGATGCCGTAAACACCTTTGAATGCGGTCAATGCTTTAGGTGGAACGTAACGAGTCCGCCGAACGGCGAAATACAATATACGGGTATATCGAACGGAAAGGTGTGTCATATAAAGAACGGCGAAATTATATGCGATAAAAACGATGAAAATTATTGGAAATATTATTTTGCGTTTGATACCGACTATACTAAAATAAATGACAAACTTATAACGTCGGATGAATCATTGAAAAAATGCATTGATTACGGAAAGGGAATCAGAATTTTAAGACAGGATTTGTGGGAAACGATTGTTTCGTTTATAATATCGGCGAACAATAACATTCCGCGAATCAAAAAGATTATTGAGAGTATATGTGAGATGTTCGGCGAGAAAATCAGCGATACATATTCACAAAAGACTTACTATTCTTTTCCGACCGCACAACGTTTGGCACAGCTTGAACCAAAGGACTTGGCACCGCTCAGGGCGGGCTACAGAGATGTGTATATTCTCGATGCGGCTCAAAAAGTTGCGGATAATACAATTGATTTGTGTGCCGTTAAAAGTATGTCCGATGAGGATGCAAAAAAATATTTAATGCAGATAAAGGGTATCGGCGGCAAGGTCGCGGATTGCATTCTGCTCTTTTCTCTCGGAAGATATTCTGTCTTTCCGACAGATGTGTGGATAAAACGGATATTGCGCGATGTGTACGGGACGGACGATAACCTAATACCCGAATTTGTTTCGAAAAAGTTCGGAAATCTCGCCGGTTATGCACAGCAATATTTATACTATTATTACAGAAGTAATTCATAAAACTTGAAGAAAATTAAAATTTATATATAAATTAACGGAGGATTTTTAAAATGTTAGTTTCAGCAACAGAAATGTTAAAAAAAGCAGTGGAAGGACATTATGCGGTAGGTCAGTTCAATATCAACAATCTCGAATGGACAAAAGCAATTCTTTTGACTGCACAGGAAAACAACTCGCCTGTTATTCTCGGTGTATCCGAGGGTGCAGGAAAGTATATGACCGGATTTAAGACGGTTCAGGCAATGGTTGAGGCGATGATTGACGAGCTTAACATCACCGTTCCGGTTGCTTTGCACCTCGACCACGGCACATACGAGGGCTGTTATAAATGCGTAAAAGCAGGATTCTCGTCAATTATGTTTGACGGTTCGCACTTTCCGATTGATGAAAACGTGGAAAAGACAACCGAACTCGTTCACGTTGCGCACAATCTCGGACTTTCTATCGAGGCTGAGGTTGGTTCTATCGGCGGCGAAGAGGACGGCGTTATCGGCGCAGGCGAAATCGCCGACCCGAACGAGTGCAAGAGAATAGCCGACCTCGGCGTTGACTTCCTTGCGGCAGGTATAGGCAATATCCACGGTAAGTATCCTGCAAACTGGAAAGGTCTTGATTTTGACGCACTCGCTAAGGTTAAAGAGCTTGTCGGCGACCTTCCTTTGGTTCTTCACGGCGGAACGGGTATCCCGGCGGATATGATTAAAAAGGCAATATCTCTCGGCGTTGCAAAAATCAATGTTAATACCGAATGCCAGCTTTACTTCCAAGAGGCAACAAGAAAGTATATCGAAGAAGGCAAAGACCAACAAGGTAAAGGTTTTGACCCCAGAAAGCTTCTTGCGCCCGGTTTTGAAGCGATTAAAGTTATCGTTAAAGAGAAAATGGAACTTTTCGGTTCGATTGATAAGGCTTAATTTTGCGTTTTGATATGCCGACTCACCGACAAAATATTTTGTCGGTGAGTCATTGTAAAATTCAAAAGTAATATTTTAAGGTCTGTAACAAAATGAGTTTCGTATGATGTTCGTTAAGAACTCAAATCGAAATTTCGATTTGTTACAGGCTTTTTAATTCATTCAGCAACAAATGTCAAAAAAATAAAGTTTTTACACAGATTTTATCAGTTTTTTTAATGAAAAAAATTAAATTTATGATATAATTATATTGTCACAAACATAATTTGTACAATAGTCCAAGCTTTTGTATTGAAATATGCTTGCGTGGGATACAATTATATGATATAATGATAAAAAACGCAAAAGAACGATACAAGAGAATGCAGTCAAACTGCGTTTGTCGGAAAGGAAGATTTAGAAAATGAACAGAATATCGGGAAAATACAAATATCCGACAACTCCGATGGCAAATAAAGCCGCAATCATTAAGGGGGATAAATACCGTTTTACCGTTTTGACAAACAGGCTTATACGTCTTGAATATTCCGAATGCGGAAAATTTGAGGACAGGGCAACACAAACGGTTATAAACAGAGAATTTGACATACCCGAATTTAAAACATTTGAAAGAAACGGTGAGATTAAAATCTTAACCGACACATTTACGTTGACCTATTGCAAAGACCGTCCTTTCACCCCAAACTCGATTTATATAAAATTCAAAGACAACTCATCCGAGTGGCGATACAAGACAAGAAGTTTGGACGATATAAGAGAGAATCTCAAAGGAACGGTCAGGACTCTTGATGGAATTTCGGGTGAAATTCCCCTCGATGACGGGTTGATGTCAAAAAATCACTTTACGGAATTAGATGACAGCAAATCTCTTATCATTGCCGATGACGGTTGGATTGACAGGCGTGACGAGGATTGTTTGGATATTTATATCTTTGCATACAAGAATGATTATCTCGGCTTGTTAAAAGATTTTTATCATTTAACGGGAAGAACTCCGCTTTTACCCAGATTTGCACTCGGAAATATGTGGTCAAGATTCTATCCGTATACCCAAGACGAATACATCGAACTTATGGACAGGTTTGCGGATGAAAACATTCCGTTTTCGGTTGCGGTTTTGGATATGGACTGGCATTTGGTAAATTATGACCCGAAATACGGCCGAGGCTGGACGGGTTATACTTGGAACAAGAAATTATTTCCCGATTATAAGCAATTCCTAAAGGATTTACACAGCCGCGGTTTAGAGGTAACTTTGAATCTGCATCCTGCGGACGGCGTTGTTCCGTATGAAGAAATGTATGAAGAAATGGCGAATGCAATGGGTCAAAATCCCGAGGACAAAGAAACGGTTGAATTTGATATAACCAACCCTGAATTTTTAGAGAATTATTTCGAAATATTGCACCACCCTTACGAGCACGACGGTGTTTCGTTCTGGTGGATGGATTGGCAGCAAGGAAACACAAGCAAGATGGAGAACATCGACCCGCTTTGGATGCTCAATCATTATCACGCGATAGATTTGCAAAATTCGGGCAGGCGGCCGCTTATGCTGTCGCGTTATTCGGGTATAGGTTCTCACCGTTACCCAATAGGCTTTTCGGGTGATACAATCATAAATTGGGAATCTCTCGATTTTCAGCCGTATTTCACCGCGTCGGCGTCAAACGTGGGCTATACCTGGTGGAGTCACGATATAGGCGGACATATGTGCGGCTATCGCGATGATGAGCTTGCCGTCCGCTGGTGTCAGCTTGGCGTATTTTCGCCGATAAACAGACTTCATTCGACCAATCATCCGCTGCTTGGAAAGGAGCCGTGGAATTATGGTGAGGTTGCCGAAAAGTCGATGAAAAAGTTCTTGAGGCTAAGACACAGACTTATTCCGTATCTGTACACGATGAATTACAGAACATCCGAATACAGCGAACCGCTTGTACAGCCGCTGTACTACAAAGATGCCGAGTTTATGGCTTATGAGAAAAAATACAGAAATGAGTTTTATTTCGGAACAGAGATGCTTGTTCTTCCGATTACGCAAAGCTCGGAACACAGTGTACAGATGTCATACATAAACGCATATATACCCGACGGAATGTGGTTTGACTTTTTCAACGGACGTAAATATGTCGGAAGAAAGCAGATGAAAATATACCGAAATCTCTATGAGTACCCCGTTTTGATTAAAGCAGGAGGAATAATTCCGATGTCTGAACCCGAAAGTGTAAATGATTTATCAAACCCCAAACATTTACGCATTGAAATATATCCCGGTGCGGATAATCGGTTTGATTTGTACGAAGATGACGGAAAGAGCCTTGAATATAAGGATGGACATTTTGCAATAACAAAGTTGATATGGGATTGGCAAGATAATAAAAAGTTCACTGTCTCTAAACCTGAGGGTGATAAAAACGTTATTCCCGATGACAGAGATTACACGTTGGTATTTAATAACGTTTCGGGTTGTACGGATGTAACGGTCAGCGGAGTATTAAACGATGATTATACGGTTGAAATAAACGAAAGAGAAGTCATTGTAACGGTCAAAAATGCAAAAGAGATGTTTTCTATTACGCTAAACGGTGAAGTGAAAATAGCTGACAATGATACAAAAAATGACGCATTCGAATTTATCAAAAAATTTCAGGGCGATAACAACTTTAAAAAAGAATTATACAATCTGATTGCCCAAAATTCGGATTTGTCAAAGATCCTGTTTTTCTTAACTACAAGAGAAATGGATGAGGACATAAAAGATGTACTCGTTGAGATAATTTCGGCTGATAACGAAAAACTTAATTAAATTTATAACAAAAGTTAAATTTCCTCTTTTCAAATCACAATAAATGTGTTAAAATATATTTATTGTGATTTCAGAAAAGAGGAAATTTGTATTTATGAAAAGAAATTATTTAGACTTTAAGCGATGTATTGCGACATTTTTAATATTATTTATAACCATATCCGGTATTAATACAGTCTCGGTTTTTGCTGATAATTCAGATTATTTAGTGCCTTTGACCGAAACGGCGGACTATGTATATAAATTAACACCAAACCCTAATATAGGATATATGGGCGGCGAATGGGCAATTATCGGTCTTGCACGCAGCAACTTTAACGTCTCTGACGGATATTTTGATACATATATCGAAAATTTAAAGAAAGTTATTGATGAAAGACAGGGCGTATTGGATTCGCGGAAAAACACCGAATATTCAAGAGTAATACTTGGATTGTCGGCGGTCGGTGCGGATGCACAAAATATAAACGGATATGATTTGGCAAAACCTCTGTTGGACTTTGATAAAACAATCAGCCAGGGTATAAACGGAGCAATTTGGGCGAAAATTGCTCTTGAGTGCCGTGCATTTAAAAATAACAGTTCCGAAATATCGGCGGTATGTAAAAAATACGGCGATTATATTTTAGATAACCAATTATCCGACGGTGGTTGGGCTTTCGGCGGCGCGGATAATTCGGATGTTGATTTAACAGCAATGGCTCTTTGTGCATTGGCGTCGGACAGAAACGATACAAAAACAAACGCGGCTTGTGACAAGGCACTGGATTTTCTTTCATCGATGCAAACAGAAAGCGGCGGATTTTACGGGTGGGGCGGCGAAAATGATGAGAGCTGTGCGCAGGTAATTATCGCATTGTGTGCGATGAATGTTCCGCTTGACAGCCACGAATTTGTAAAAAACGGAAAGACGGCGTTGGACGGTCTTTTGACTTTTTATAAAAACGGTGAATTTGTTCACAACTCATCGGGTGACGGAGAATCAAGGATGTCAACCGAACAGTCGCTTTGCGCACTGGCGGCGCTGTATCGTATGTATAATAACAAAACGGCATTATATGATATGTCGGACGTAAATACGGATGAACCTGATGATTCGGAAAGCGTGGGACTTCCTTTGAAAAATTCCGATGTTCGGGTATGTCTGCGAAAGAGCAAAGTAAAATTCGATGATGTTGACGGAATTGACGGTGCGGATAAGCTCGGTGAGCTTGCGGCGCGTGAAATTATAAATGGAACGGGCGGCGGTTTATTCGAACCGTATGCGAATATTACACGAGCCGAATTTGCCGCGATTATGGTAAAAGGCTTGGGACTTCCGCTTGGCGGCAAAGCGGGTTTCTATGATGTGCCCGAGGGTGAATGGTTCTATGATTACATAGCAACGGCGTACAAATACGGAATAATAAAAGGCATATCGGAAATCGAATTTAATCCGAACGGAAATCTGACGAAAGAAGAGTCGGCGGTTATGATAGCAAGGGGAGCTGCTCTTTGCGGACTAAACACCGATTACGACAATGTTGCGGCACGAAATATTTTGGCGGCGTTTCCCGATTACATAAAAGCCGCCGATTGGTCAAGACAGGCGTTTGCGTTTTGTTATGACAAGAAAATTTTATCAGATGATGAACCTGAAATACAGCCGCAAAAATTATCACAGCGTATCGAAATAGCAATAATGCTCTATAATATGCTGTCCGAAGCACGTTTGCTTGATTAATTTCTTGGAACTTTCAAAAAGGTGATAGCTATGAAAAAGTATAAAACACCAATAATTGTCGGTGTGATTATCATTGTTGCTTTGGTTGCGGCCTTTTTTGCCGGTGGTGATAACTCAACCGTAAAACCGCAAGATGGCAATCCGAATACGCAACGTGTTTTGCCGAACGAAGAAAATCGGGGTAATGATACGAGCGTATCTAAAGATGAAAACAAATCCGATAATATAAAAGAAACCGATGATGCGGCAATATCCGAAGAAGAAAATCGCGACAGCACGAACGCAAAAGCCGAAACGGACAGACAAAATAATTCCGGCGTTATTGAAAATCACGAAAAAGAATCCCCCGAACAGAAACAGCAGGACATCGATTATTCGAAAGAACACGGAATGAATATCGACAGCCAAACGGGAACGGATGAATACAAAACCGAACCCGTTCCGGAGGGAAAACCGGTTCCTGTTGAACCTCAAAACAGCGAAATCACCGATAAAGAGATGACGTGCGTCTTGTCGGTGAGATGTGATACTATTCTCAATAATCTTTCAAAATTTAATTCCGACAAAATGGATATTCTGCCTCAAGAAGGTGTTATTTTTGCAGAGAGAGAAGTGACGTTTTATGAGGGAGAAAGCGTTTTTAACGTTACCCTGCGTGAAATGAAAAAGAATAAAATTCATATGGAATTTGTCAATACACCGATTTATAACAGTGCGTACATAGAGGGAATAGGAAACATATATGAATATGATTGCGGCGAGCTTTCGGGATGGATGTATAGCGTGAACGGCTGGTTTCCGAATTACGGATGTTCGAGATATGAACTTAAACAGGGTGATAAAATTGAATGGCAATATACCTGTGATTTGGGTGCCGATGTCGGCGGTTATACGGAATCGGGCGGAGGTCAGAGAGATGAATGATTTTGCTGTGTCCGAATTTTTTCGGTTTCATCCGCTTGTGAACTTTGCTTATTATACGGCTGTAATCATCTTTTCTATGATTTTTATGAACCCTGTCTTTATTGCAATCAGCGTAACCGCCGCAGTGGCGTATATATTCGTTTGTTCGGGAAAGAGCGCGGCAATAAAAAGGTTATTCGCCGCAATTCCGTTTATGATTTTAACGGCGGCGATAAACGCCGCATTTAATCACGAGGGTGCAACGGTCTTGACATATCTTCCGAGCGGAAATCCGCTGACGGCAGAGTCGATATTTTACGGTCTTGCCGCATCGGCTATGCTTATCAGTGTGATTTATCATTTTACCGGATTTAACAAGACGATAACAAGCGATAAACTTATGTACTTATTCGGAAAAATTTCACCGTCATTGGCACTTGTTTTGACGTTGACATTAAGATTTGTTCCGCGGTTCACGCATCAAATAAAAAACGTGGCCGCGGCTCGGTCGGCTGTGTTTAAAAGCCGAAAAAACGGAATGATTCATAAAGCGAAAGAGGGAATTTCCGTTCTGTCGATTATGATTACATGGAGTATGGAAAATGCCGTAGATACGGCGGACAGTATGAAAAGCCGCGGATGCGGCCTTGACGGACGAACGGCTTTTTCGCTTTTTGCATTTGAAAAGCGTGATGTGTTCGCGCTTTTCGCTGTTATATTTATGTCCGTAATAATTATTGTCGGCGCATCGGGCGGCACTGTGCATTTCAGATACTTCCCGACTGTTGCGGCGCATAAAATCACACCAACATCGGTTTTGGTTATTGCCGCATATGCGGCATTGTGTTTTATGCCTGTTATAATCGAAATAAAGGAGGCGTTAGTATGGCGGAAATTAAAATCAAAGATTTAAGTTTTAAATATCCGAGCGGAAACAGTGCGGCTCTGTGTAATATCAACTTAGATATAAATATCGGAGAATTTGTCTTAATCTGCGGCAAGTCCGGCTGTGGGAAGTCAACGCTTTTGCGCCGTATGAAGCCTATCCTTTCGCCGTTCGGAGAGTGCAGCGGAGGAGTTTTTTATAACGGAGTCGACGCTGAATCAATGTCACAGAGAGAACAGGCGGAGAAAATCGGATTTGTTATGCAAGACCCCGAAAACGGAATTGTATGTGATAAGGTATGGCACGAGTTGGCGTTTGGCCTCGAAAGTCTCGGATATTCTCAAAGCGAAATCAGCGCACGAGTTGCCGAAATGGCGTCATTTTTCGGAATATCGAATTATTTTTATAAAGATGTCAAGGATTTATCGGGCGGCCAGAAACAGCTGTTAAATCTCGCGGCGGTTATGACTCTTCAGCCGTCTGTGCTTATTCTTGATGAGCCGACAAATCGGCTTGACCCGATTGCGGCTTATGAGTTTTGTCAAACTTTGGCACGAATAAATCGTGAGTTCGGTACAACGATTATTATATCCGAGCATCGTTTCGAAGAGGTTCTACCCATATCCGACAGAGTTGTTGTGATGGACAAAGGGCGAATCATTGCAATTGATACGCCCGATAAAATAGGGTACGACCTCTTAAAAGAAAATAATCCTATGTTTGACGCAATGCCGCCTAATTTTAAGGTTTTTTATTCGATAAATGATAATAAGGAGCAAAGAGCGCCCGTTACGGTCAAAGATGCGCGAGAATGGCTTTTGGACGAAATGCAAAGGCGGAATATGAATCGGGTTTCAATAAATAAATCAGATGATAGCGTAGAGGATAATTCAAGCCCCGTTATAGAAGCAAAGGGAGTTTGGTTCAGATATACTCAAAGCGGCGCAGATGTGCTCAGGGATTTGTCATTTAAAGTCAAAAGAGGAGAGCTTTATGCTATCCTCGGCGGAAACGGTGCAGGCAAATCAACGGCTGTGTCAGTATTGTGCGGAATAAATCGCCCGTATCGCGGCAAAGTTAAAACAGCGGGCGGAACAAACGTTGCTCTTTTGCCGCAAAACCCACAGACTCTTTTCTCGCATAAGACGGTTATGCTCTGTTTAAAAGATGCGGCAAAAGCAACGTTTGATAAAGATAAATTTTCGGACAAAGACGAATATGATTCGGCGATTGATGAACGGATTGACAAGATAATCGATTTTTGCGAGTTAAATGAGCTGATAAATCGTCACCCGTTTGATTTATCGGGCGGCGAACAACAGCGCACGGCATTGGCAATTGTTTTGATAACAGAACCCGATATTATAATCTTGGACGAAGCGACAAAAGGACTCGATTCGGAATTTAAAGAGAAATTGGCGGATTTGTTATCCGGGCTTTGTCAAAGCGGAAAGACAATTATTGCGGTATCGCACGATGTTGAGTTTTGTGCAAAACACGCGGACAGGTGTGCGATGCTTTTTGACGGAAGAATAGTGTCACAGGACGAACCGCGCAAGTTTTTCGGCGGAAAAAGTTTTTACACAACTGCGGCAAATCGAATGTCGAGAGGAATGATTGACGGCGCGGTGTTGGAATCGGATATTATTCAAATATTTACGGGTAATACCGAATGCTTGGATATTAAAGATATTAAAGCCAATGAAAAAAACGACAACAAAAATAATGATATTTTGAATCTAAATATCAAAAAGAATGATTTTGAATTGAGGCAAATAACCGATACGCCTATAGTTCAAAATCAAGTTTTGCATTGCGATTCAAAACCGATGAAAGAAAAACGCAAAACATCGAATATACTGACAGGTATATTTATGTTGGTGATATTTGGGATTGCGCAGTTTATGATTTATACATATGACGGAATGATTAATGACCAGGTATATATAGGGGTACAGGTAATCTCGCTTATTTTGTTGTGGAGCTCAATTATGCTTTTTTCAAAAGGCAAGAACAAATCATCTCTGCTTGTTATGCCAAAGAAAAGGAAAATAACACACAGAACCGTTTTTGCTGTGCTTACGGTTATTGCTGTTGTTCCGCTCACGATATTTATCGGTATGTATTTTTTCGGGAACAGAAAGTATTATTTTATAAGCCTTTTGATTATTCTTGAGATAATGATTCCGTTTATTTTTGCGTTCGAAAAACGCAAACCCGCGTTGCGGGAAATTGTGATAATAAGCGTGCTTTGCGGAATTGCCATAGCCGGCAGGGCGGCGTTTGCGATGCTGCCGCAATTCAAACCTGTTTTGGCTGTTGTGATTATATCGGCGATTTGTTTCGGTGCGGAAACGGGATTTTTGGTTGGAGCGATAACGGCGTTCGTGTCTAACTTCTTTTTCGGACAAGGACCGTGGACGCCGTGGCAAATGTTCGCGTTCGGAATAATAGGGTTTATCGGCGGCATCATATTTACACGCGGTATTTTAAAGGTGACAAAAATTAACCTTTGCGTATTCGGCTTTTTTTCGGCAATAATAATATACGGCGGAATAATGAACCCTGCATCGGTGCTTATGTGGCAGTCGGAACCGAATATGAAGATATTTTTATCGGCATATGTTATGGGGTTTCCGTTTGACTTAATCCACGCTGTTTCAACGGCTTTCTTTTTGTGGCTCGGCACAAAACCGATGTGCGAAAAGATTGACAGAGTTAAGATTAAATACGGACTTTATGATTAATGTTTTTGAATATCGCACTTTGATAAGCAAATTATTGTTTACAAAAAAGTCATAGAATGTTCAAAAATAAGTATTGACAAAAAAATAACAATATGCTATAATACTATCAAATTTGAGAAGTCAAATTTTAGGAGATTAGTTTTAAAGAGTTTGGTAAATAAAAACAGAATAAAATTTTTATTTGCGGTTATAATTAAATATGAAAATTATTTGGGAGCCAGCTGTCTGTAGAGGATCTGCTCCCTTTTTGTTTACAACAAAAAAGTCGGGAGGTGAAAAATATGTCTTTAAATACAGTTGATACCGTTCTTGAAACGGAAAAGCGCACCGATGAAAAAGTTGCGGCGGCGCAAGAGACGGCGCACAAAAGATTCAATGATGGTATCAAAGAAGCACAGGCACGCGCCGATGAGATAATTGCCGAAGCAAAAGCCGAGGCGGATAAAATTGTCTCGGCGGCAAAAGAGGATGAGGCAAAAGCTTTTGCTGATGCCGACAAAGTCGGCACGGATGAATACAATTCCGTAAAAGCGAAAGCCGAAAAGTTTAAGGATGAAGCAACCGATGTAATTTTCCGAGCTTTATTCTGAAAATATGCAAATAATTTTTGAGAGAGGGTGTGCAGATGTCAAAGGTTGAAATGCGAAAAATAGAAATAGTCGCATTAAACCGCGACCGAAAGAAAATCATCGAGAGATTACAGCGCAGAAAGGCGGTTGAAATATCTCAAATTGACGATGAAAGACTTTTAAAAATTAAAACCGATACAAATATTGCGGCGTTTGAACGCAATATTTCCACAGCGGTTTCCGCTTTGGAATGTCTTAATCGTTATACGGATTATAAACCGTCAATCTTATCCGAATTAAACGGCAGGAAAGCAGTTTTGACCAAGGATTTTGCAAAAAGCGTAGAAAATGCGAATGAATATTTATCCGTTTGTCATTCGATACTCGATTTTTCAAAATCCGTTGATGAAGCGAAAGCCACCGTTGAAAAGCTCAGAGTAAGGGCGGATATGCTCAAACCGTGGGAGTCCCTCGAGATTCCGATAGGAACACTCGGTACAAGAACATCAAAAATCTTTATCGGAACTTTGACGGGAATGTATTCATCGGATGAGTTGGAAAAAGAGATAGCCGAGCGCATAACGGCCGATGCCGAAAGCCTTGATAAAAAAGACAATCAGCAAAAATCCGAATGTGCATATCCGTTCACCGTTGATGTCATTTCATCGCGAAAAGAACAGACTTGTATCGAGATTACGGCACATAAATCTATTGCTGATTCGGTCAATTCGGCGATAAGAGATATGGGATTTTCGATTATGAGCGGAAGTGACAAAATTACACCAAAACAAGAGATGCTCGAAATCGAAAATGAGATTATCGGTAAAACGAAAGCTGTATCCGAATATTCCGAAAAGATAAAGAGCTTTGATGACAGGCGCGGCGACATAGAATTTTTCATTGACTATCTGACGATTCGGCGTGATAAATATATCGATTTGGGAAAACTCGGACGTACAAAAAATACTTTTGTAATAGATGGATATATTCCCAAAATGTATGTCAACGGATTAATCAGAGAGTTTGAAGAAAAATACACTATTGCGATAAACATACAAGAACCGAGTGCGGATGATGATGTCCCGGTTATGTTGAAAAACGGAAAGTTTTCAGAACCTGTCGAAGGCATAACAGAGATGTATGCTCTGCCGAATAAAAGGGATGTTGACCCAAGTTCGGTTATGGCGTTTTTCTACTATCTGTTTTTCGGAATGATGCTGTCGGATGCAGGGTACGGATTAATGATGCTTATAGGCACAACCGTTGTGCTGAAAAAGTTCACCGTTGAAGGTACGTTAAGGCGAAGCCTTACGATGTTCCGAAATTGTGCGGTATCGACTCTGTTCTGGGGAATCTTATTCGGAAGTTGGTTCGGTGACTTACCTCAGACAATCGCGTCAAACTTTTTCGGGTACACCATAACATCGACCGCGCTGTGGTTCCAGCCGCTCGATGACCCGATAAAACTTTTGCTCTTCAGCTTTGCGCTCGGAATAGCGCATCTCTTCCTCGGTGTGGCTGTTAATTTTCACATCGAATGGAAAGAGGGCAAAAAGATTGACGCTTTGTGTGACTCTGTTCCGATTTATTTGACCGTTTTGGGTGTTGCACCGCTTGGTGCATCGATTTTAACCCAAGTGCCGGATACTTTTATTAATATAGGCAAGTATCTCGCGATAATCGGTGCGGTGTTGGTATTACTGACATCGGGAAGGTCGGGAAAGAATATATTTGTCAGATTTTTCGGCGGCGTATACGGACTTTATAATACGGCAACGGGATATTTGAGCGATATATTATCTTATTCGAGATTATTGGCTCTCGGTCTTGCAACGGGAAGTATAGCAAGCGTAATAAACCTAATCGGAACAATGCCTCAAAACACTGTGATAAAAGCGATAAGCCTTATCATCGTAGGCATTGTCGGACATACGGCGAATATGGGAATAAATCTGCTCGGTGCATATGTTCATTCCGACAGATTACAATTCGTAGAGCTTTTTTCAAAGTTTTATGAGGGCGGCGGACGGCCGTTTAAACCACTTATGGCAAAAACAAAATATATTAAATTTAAAAAGGAGAATATTTATGAATAATTTAGGTTTGGCTTTGGCAATTATAGGTGCGGCTTTTGCCGCTTTGTTCGCAGGAATAGGAAGCGCTAAAGGTGTTGGGCTTGTCGGTGAGTCAGCGGCAGGATTGGTAAGCAACGACCCGTCAAAATTCAGCAAAGCGCTTATTCTTCAGCTTCTTCCGGGTACACAGGGGCTTTACGGATTATTGGTATCGGTTCTTTTGCTCAGCCGCATCGGCGTTCTCGGCGGTTCGCCGATGGATTTGACATGGGTACAGGGACTTATGTATTTCGGCGCATCGCTGCCTATTGCATTCGGCGGTCTTTTGTCGGGTATCGCACAGGGCAGAGCAGCCGCCGCAGGCATAGGCATCATTGCCAAAAAGCCTGAGGAGAGCGGTAAGGCGATTATTATGGCGGCAATGGTTGAAACATATGCAATTTTGGCACTGTTGATTTCAATTTTGATTATCTATAATATTTAACACTCCGATTAAACAGAAAATTTAAGGAGGATTGAATATGAGTAATACAGACAGAACAAGCGGTCTTCAGCGGATTTTGAAGCAAATAGAGGCTGACGGACTCGAAACAATTAACAAATTTGACAGAGAAACAAACGATGAGCTTAAAAAAAGGCAAACAGAAATCGTCGCGGATGCACAGTCGCGTGCGACCGAAATAATTTCGGCGGCAAAGAAAAGGGCGGCGCAAACGGCGGAAAACACCAAAACAGGTACAGATGCAAGGATAAAAAAATATATTCTGGCGGCGCAATCCGAAATTCTTGACGAATGTATCGATTTGGGCATAACCCGAATAAAACATATGCCTGATGAAAAATATTTTGACTTAATCGAAAAGCTGATAATAAAATATTCCGATAAAGGGATAAACACCTTGCTTTTATCCGATGCGGATATTAAAAGAATGCCAACGAGTTTTGTTAATAATATTAACAAAACTCTTGCACAAAAAGGCGCAAGCCTTACGCTTTCCGATGAGAGAATTGACACAGAAGGCGGATTTATTATTCGCAAAAGCGGTAAGATAGACGGAGTTGAAAGCTCGCCCGAATATTGCATAGAAGAAAATTGTACTTTTGACGCAATGGTAAAGGACAATATCGAAACAATAAGGGATGAGTTGTATAAAAAACTTAAGGCACAGGGGGTATTGCGGTGAAAGACACAAGATATGCTTACGCCGTTGCCAACGTTCGGGCAAGAGAAAACGAACTGCTCTCCGGCTCTGCGTTTGAACAGCTTGTTTCATCCGAAAATCTCAATGAAACCCTAAATCTGCTTGTGGATAAAGGAATTTTGGATTCGGCTGAAAACGAACGTGCGGTTGCCGTCATCGAAAGTCGTATGACCGATGTTTGGGATTATTTGTGTGAAATTTCCCCAAACAGAGAGCTGTTAAACTTTCTTGTTGTGCCGAACGATTATCACAATCTTAAAACATCGCTCAAAGCCATTGTTTCAAGAGCTGATGACACAGCGTATTTTATTAAACCGTGTCTCTTGCCGCCCGAGAGTATTTATAACGCCGTTTCGGCAAAGAAGTTCGCCGAACTTCCAACGCATCTCGAAAAGGCGGCAGCGGACGGATATGATATTTTGACATCGACCGCTGACGGACAGCTGCTTGATGTTACGATTGACAGATATTCGCTCAAAGCGATGTGTGATATGGCGCGCGGTGATGAATTCACTGAAATGCTGACCCAAGAGATGACAGCGTTGTACGATTTTAAAATCGCATTGCGTGCGGCATCGACAAAGGCATCTGATGTCGTGTGTTCGGCCGCACTTTGCGATTGTGACAAGACAGATGTTTCGGCACTGAAAAATGCGGCCTTGAGAGGCGTTGAACACGTTAAAAATATTATTCTCGAGAGCGGTTATTCGGATTTGGAGGATTCTGACGATTTTTCGGAATTCGAAAAGGCGTGCGACAATCGAATTTTAAGATTGCTTAACGATTCATCAACGGTGAGTTTCGGAATCGAACCGCTTGTCGCATATTATTTTCGCAAGTCGGCAGAGGTACAAAACCTGCGTCTTATAATAAATGCAAAGCACGCAGGGCTTCCGCAGGAAATTATTCGTGAAAGGATGCGTGAGATATATGTCTGAAATCGCTGTTATGGGTGACCGCGACAGCATATACGGTTTTGCGGCGCTCGGGATGTCGGTTTATCCGACCGAAGACGCAACAGAGGCGGCGAAGATTCTCAACAAGCTTGCGGGTGGCGCATTCGGGATTATTTATATAACCGAACGGCTTGCGGCGATGATACCCGAAGAAATAGAAAAATACAGATTTGCCGCGACTCCTGCCATAATACTTATTCCGGGAATCAGCGGGAATACCGGAGCGGGTATGGCAGATGTGAATAAGTCTGTTGAAAAGGCGGTCGGCTCAAATATACTTTAGATAAAAATTGTTATACAGTTATAAAATGATATTCGGAAAGGAAGAATGCAAATGAGCAGCGGAACAATAGTTAAGGTCAGCGGACCTTTGGTTATTGCCGAAGGAATGCGTGACGCAAATATGTTTGATGTATGCAGGGTAAGTGATAAGCGGCTTATCGGTGAAATAATAGAGATGCACGGCGACCGTGCAAGTATTCAGGTTTATGAAGAGACATCGGGGCTTGGTACGGGCGAAAAAGTCGAATCAACGGGTGAACCTTTAAGCGTTGAACTCGGTCCGGGGCTTATCGGAAGCATATTTGACGGAATTCAAAGACCTCTCGATGATATAATGAAGATATGCGGAAACAACCTCGACAGAGGTGTTGAGGTTTCTGCTTTGAAACGTGATAAAAAATGGAATTTTGTTGCAACAGTACAGGTTGGTGACAAGGTTGAATCGGGAGATATTATTGGAACTGTAAAAGAAACGGAATCAGTTTTGCACAAAATAATGGTTCCGAACGGAGTATTCGGAACGGTTAAAAGCATTGATGGCGGCGAGCACACAATAGATGATACAGTGTGTGTTATAGACACGCCGAAAGGTGAACGCAACCTTACTCTTTCGCAAAGGTGGCCGGTCAGACGCGGCAGACCGTATGCGAAAAAGCTTTCGCCCGATAAACCCTTGATTACGGGGCAGAGGGTAATAGACACAATGTTTCCTATTGCCAAAGGCGGTGTGGCGGCAATCCCCGGACCGTTCGGAAGCGGAAAGACGGTCACACAGCATCAGCTCGCTAAATGGGCGGAGGCAGATATAGTTGTATACATCGGCTGTGGCGAACGCGGAAACGAAATGACGGATGTTTTGAACGAATTCCCCGAATTGATTGACCCACATACGGGCAGGTCATTAATGGAGAGAACCGTATTGATTGCAAACACATCCGATATGCCCGTTGCTGCACGTGAAGCGTCTATTTATACGGGAATTACAATAGCCGAATACTTCCGCGATATGGGCTATAGCGTTGCTCTTATGGCGGACTCGACATCGCGTTGGGCAGAGGCTTTGCGTGAGATGTCAGGACGTCTCGAGGAAATGCCGGGCGAAGAGGGATACCCCGCATATCTCGGCAGCCGTCTTGCACAGTTTTACGAAAGAGCAGGCCGTGTTATTTCGCTCGGAAGTGAGGGCAGAGAGGGGGCTTTGTCGGCAATCGGAGCGGTATCGCCCCCGGGCGGCGATATTTCGGAGCCTGTTTCACAGGCGACCTTGCGTATAGTTAAGGTGTTCTGGGGACTTGACGCAAATCTTGCGTACAAACGTCACTTCCCCGCGATTAACTGGCTTACAAGCTACTCTCTGTATCTTGATTTGCTTGAAAAGTGGTACAGCGAAAATGTTTCTGAGGATTGGATGAAGCTTCGCGGAAGAATGATGGCAATTTTGCAAAATGAGGCGGAACTCGAAGAGATAGTAAAGCTTGTCGGTATGGATGCTCTGTCGCCTACAGATAGACTTAAAATGGAAACCGCACGTTCAATCAGAGAGGACTTTTTGCATCAGCTTGCATTCCACGAGGTTGACACTTACACAAGTCTCGAAAAACAGCTTGATATGATGAAGTTGATTTTGGCGTATTATGATATATGTTCCGAGGCTCTCGAAAAAGGCGCGGATATTGAAAGGCTTGCGGCATTGGATGTAAGAGAAAAAATAGGAAGATTTAAGTATATCAAAGAAGATGATATTAAGGTTGAATTTGAGAATATAATGCAGCAATTATCCAAAGAAGTCGGAGCAACCGTCAGCGGTGGAAAGGAGAGAGTCTGATGCCGAAAGAATACAGAACAATAGAAGAAGTAGCCGGACCGCTTATGCTTATAAAGGGTGTCAGCGGCGTAACATATAACGAACTCGGCGAGATTGAGCTTGCAAACGGCGAAACGCGGAGATGCCGCGTCTTGGAGATAAACGGGTCAAATGCATTGGTACAGCTTTTTGAGGCATCGACAGGCATTAACCTTGCCGAGAGCAAGGTTAGGTTTTTGGGCAGACAGATGGAGCTCCCCGTGTCACCCGATATGCTCGGCAGAGTATTTGACGGTCTCGGAAGACCGATTGACGATGGTCCCGAAATTATTCCTCAAATGCGCCTTGACGTAAACGGAAAGCCGATGAACCCTGCGGCGAGACGCTATCCGCAAGAGTTTATACAAACGGGAATTTCCGCGATAGACGGACTGAATACTCTTGTCAGAGGTCAAAAGCTGCCGATTTTCTCGGCGAGCGGTTTGCCGCACGCACAACTTGCGGCACAGATTGCCAGACAAGCAAAGGTTCGCGGTAAGGATGAAAAGTTCGCGGTTGTATTTGCCGCTATGGGTATTACGTTCGAGGAATCCAACTTTTTTATAGAATCGTTTAAAAGCACGGGAGCAATCGACCGAACCGTTATGTTTGTGAATCTTGCAAACGACCCTGCGATAGAGCGTATAGCAACTCCTAAAATGGCGTTGACCGCGGCGGAATATCTTGCGTTTGAGTGTGATATGCACGTTTTGGTTATCCTGACCGATATTACCAACTACGCCGACGCATTGCGTGAGGTATCTGCGGCAAGAAAAGAAGTTCCCGGACGCCGCGGCTATCCAGGATATATGTACACCGACCTTGCAACAATTTATGAAAGAGCGGGACGGCAAAACGGAAAAGACGGTTCGATAACAATGATTCCGATTTTGACAATGCCCGAGGATGATAAAACGCACCCCATACCCGACCTTACCGGATATATCACAGAGGGTCAGATTATATTGTCGAGAGATTTGTACAGAAAGGGAATTGCGCCGCCGATAGATGTTCTTCCGTCATTATCAAGACTTAAAGATAAGGGAATAGGCGAGGGCAGAACAAGAGCAGACCACAGTGATACAATGAATCAGCTTTTCTCGGCATATGCACGCGGCAAAGACGCCAAAGAACTTATGGTTATACTGGGCGAAGCCGCATTGACGGATATAGATAAGCTTTATGCCAAGTTTGCTGATGAGTTTGAAAAAGAATATGTCTCACAAGGTTACGACACAGACAGAAGTATCGAGGAAACACTCGATATAGGATGGAAGCTGCTGAGAATATTACCGCGCAGCGAGTTGAAACGTATCAACGATAAATTCCTTGATGAATACTATGGTGAATAAGGGGGTGTCGGTATGGCTGTACTGAATGTAAATCCCACCAGAATGGAGCTTACTAATTTAAAACGAAAGCTGACAACGGCACGGAGAGGACATAAGCTGCTTAAAGACAAACGCGATGAGCTTATGCGCAGATTTATGGACTTAATCCGTGAGAACCATTCGTTGAGAGAGAAAGTGGAAAGTGCTCTCGGTTTGGCAAATCAAAAGCTTGCCGCTGTGAGATGTGTCGTTTCCGATGAAGTTTTGCACACGGCTCTTATGATGCCGAAACAGGAACTTTCGCTTGAAATTTCGACTCAAAATGTAATGAGTGTTATTCTTCCTCAATATTCCGCCGAGTATAAAACCAAAGACCCTTCGGGAATATATTCATACGGATTTGCTTATACCTCGGGAGAGATGGATAATGCGATTTATTCACTTGCGGAGTGCTTACCGAATATGATTAGACTTGCTGAGGTTGAAAAGTCTTGTCAGATGCTTGCGGCAGAGATAGAAAAGACTCGCCGCAGGGTAAACGCACTTGAACACGTTATGATTCCGCGATACGAAGAGACAATCAGATATATAACGATGAAGCTTGATGAAAACGAACGCAGCACAACAACAAGACTGATGAAAGTCAAAGATATGATGATTGCTGAAAATATAGAGGAAAAACGCAAAGAAACACAGGATTTATAAAAGCAATGAGCCTCGGCTTATATTTTAGCCGAGGCTCGTTGCTTTTATTTTTCAAAAAAAGTTCGTTCGATTTGAGCGCAGATGTAATGATATACAGGCAAATGAAGTTCTTGTATTTTATATGTTTCATATTCGGGAACTTGTATGGTTATATCACACAAATCGGATAAAAGACTTGCATTTTTGCCCGTCATGGCAATTGTTTTAATTCCGAGAGCCTTTGCGCATTTAGCGGCATAGACAACATTTTTTGAATTACCCGAGGTCGATAAACATAACAGAACATCGTTGGATGATGCCAACCCCAAAACGAGCTGGGCATAAATCATATCCGGCGCAACATCGTTTGAAAAAGCAGAAATCAAAGCTGATTGATGCGGCAGAGAAACGGCAGGAAGAGAGCCTTGCAGATTTTTTGTCATATATTCGGCATCATCAAACCCCAATTCTTTAAATTTATTGTATAAATAATCAACGGGCCGCGAAAGCAAAAAACCTTTCATAAGCTCGCCGACGATATGTTCGCAATCGGCACAGCTGCCGCCGTTGCCGCAAAGCAAGAGCTTTCCGCCGCTTTTATACGATTCACAAAGCATTTCGACAACAGACTCAATATCGCTGTCGCATTCTTTTAATATTGGGTATCTTTCATATAATTCTTTCACTTTTATTCTCCTTAATATTTTTTGCTCTGTCGCAAAATTCGAAAATATTCCTTTGTTTTGCTGACATTCCAATAATTTTTCTTACATTATATATCAAAAATTGAGAAAAACACATATATTTTTTCGGAAAAAGCTAAGAAAATCAACAACTTTTGAAAAAATGCAAGTTTTTTCCGATAAACTGAAAAAAATGCTTGATATTTGCACTGATTAATAGTATAATAATATGATGTGATAATTATATTCGAATAAACTATATTATAAAAGGATTGAATAATAAGTATGCGAAAAATAAGATATACACTCCCGTTGCTTCCTTTGAAGAGACTCAGTGTTTTCCCGGGAATGATTCTGCATTTTGACGTCAGAAGACAGCAATCCGTGGCTGCTGTCAAAAACGCAATGAATAACGATAAGCTTATATTTATGTGCTTTCAAAATAATATGGAACAAAGCGAACCGCAAGCCGAAGACTTGGCAGAAATCGGCACGATAGCGGAGGTGCATCAGATTCTCAACCTTCCCGACGGAAATATCAGAGTTTTGGCGGAAGGACTTTATCGCGCAAAGATAACAAGATTTGATGATACCGATGATGGTGTTGTTGTGTCTGTTACACGGCTCAAAGATGTCGAAGCGGAAGAAAATGACATTGTTATCGAGGCTCTTATGCGCAAGGCTATGCATTTGGTTGAGGGCTTTCTTGATTTATATAATCGTATCCCCGAGGAAATCGTTACATCCTTGCTCGGAATAGACAATCCGGGTGAACTTGCAGATTTGATTGCCGCAAACTTTCCTCTGAAACCTGCTGATAAACAGCGCGTTTTAGAGGAACTCGATGTAAAAGCAAGACTCGAAATGTTGATTGGAATGTTATCGGAAGAGCTTGAAGTTTTGTCGGTGGAAAAGGACATCGGCGAAAAGGCAAATATAAATTTAACCCATAAAAAGCGTGAAGCAATTCTGAGAGAAAAGGCTAAAGTTATCAGTAATGAACTCGGTGAATCCGAGGATTATGACGAAGATATTCAAAAATATCGCGAAATGATGGAGGGTAGAGACTTTCCGAAAGAAACTCTTGATAAACTCGGAGAGGAATTGGAGCGTCTTTCCAAAAACAATGTTTTTTCACAGGAATACAGCGTTATTCAGAATTATATCGAAACGGTACTTGCCCTGCCGTGGGACAGAAAGACAGAGGATAATACGGATATTTTACGTGCAAAGAAAATCTTGGATCGCGACCATTTCGGATTAAAAAAGGTAAAAGAACGTATTCTTGAATACATTGCTGTACGTTCACTCGGCGGCTCGCCGAAAAATAATATAATATGTCTTGTAGGTCCGCCGGGAACGGGTAAGACCTCTATCGCTCGCGCTCTCGCCGAGGCGCTTGGCCGAAAATATATTCGCATAAGCCTTGGCGGCGTTAAGAATGAAGCGGAAATCCGCGGTCACAGAAAAACATATGTGGGTGCGATGCCGGGACGTATAATAGATGCTCTGAAACGTGCGGAGTCGTCCAACCCTCTTATGCTCTTCGATGAAATTGATAAAATGTCAAGCGATTTCAGCGGTGACCCTGCCTCGGCAATGCTTGAAGTTTTTGACCCCGAACAAAACAAAAATTTCAGGGATCATTATCTCGAATTGCCGTTTGACCTTTCGGACACTGTTTTTATCGCAACGGCAAATACTCTTGATACCGTTCCTGCTCCGCTGCTTGACAGAATGGATGTTATAGAGGTTGAGGGGTATACCCCGAACGAAAAAATGAATATTGCGAAAAAATATCTTGTTCCGAAACAAAGAGCGGCACACGGACTCAATTCAAAACAATTAAAGTTTTCTCAATCGGCATATATGCCGATTATCGATGAATACACAAGAGAGTCGGGCGTGCGTGAGCTTGAAAGAAAAATTGCGGCAATATGCCGAAAGACAGCAAAAATGATTGCGGAGGAAGATGCGGATTCGGTATCGGTTAAAAAGTCAAATATTATTGATATATTGGGCAAACCGATATACCTGACGGAAAAAGCGGATAAAGATGATAAGGTTGGAGTTGTAACCGGACTTGCGTGGACAAGCGTCGGCGGCGATACTCTCAACATCGAGGTTAATACTATGCCGGGCGGAGGCAAGCTTGAACTTACGGGAAACCTCGGTGATGTAATGAAAGAATCCGCAAAAACGGCGCTGAGTTATGTCAGGGCGAATTCAATGAGACTCGGCATAAAAAAAGATTTTTACAAGGATACGGACATACATATTCACGTTCCCGAGGGGGCTGTACCGAAAGATGGTCCGTCCGCAGGAATAACAATTACAACGGCAATTGTATCGGCATTGACCGGGCGTGCGGTTAAGCATAATGTAGCAATGACGGGTGAAGTCACCCTTAGAGGTCGAGTTTTGGCTATCGGCGGATTAAAGGAGAAAAGCCTTGCCGCATTAAGGTTCGGAATAAAGAAACTTATTGTTCCGTATGAAAACAAAAAGGATTTCGATGAACTTCCCGAGGTTGTCAAAGACAGCATATCGTTCGTTTTTGTAAAGAATGTTGATGCTGTTCTCGATAACGCTCTTGTGAATATAATAGGAAACGAAAAAGTATCTCCGAAATCACGGCAATATTTTGACTTGACCGATTATGATAAAGTTAATGATGAAATTACAATATCCGAAAATATAGATTAACGTAAAAGCTGTTTTCATGGCTTTTATGCGAAAGGCGGTTTAAAATGGATTATATAGACGCAAGGCTTTTGGCTACTGCGGTCAAACCCGAACAATATCCCGATACGTTTGTACCCGAAATTGCTTTTGCGGGGCGTTCAAATGTGGGAAAGTCATCACTTATAAACTGTCTTGTCAACAGGTCAAAACTCGCAAGGACAAGCAGCTCGCCCGGAAAAACGGCAACAATTAACTTTTATGATATTGGCGGAGAATACAGACTTGTTGACCTGCCAGGATACGGATACGCAAAAGTATCCAAGTCCGAGCAAGAAAGTTGGGCGAAGATGATTGACACATATTTAAACAACAGGTATAATCTTTCGGCGGTAATTCAGCTTGTTGATTCAAGACACAAACCGACTAAAGATGATATTACAATGATTGACTGGATTCGGCGATGCGGTTATCGTCCGATAATTATAGCAACAAAGCTTGATAAACTTAAAAAGTCGCAGATTGAAAAGAATTTGACAGACATATATAATACGCTTGAACTCGATGATGAGAGCGTTTTGTTTCCGTTTTCGGCTCAGACGAGATACGGCAGGGAAGAAATTCTCGGCTTTATCCGCCGAATTTGCTGTGGAACAAATGATGAATTATAACAAAAGGAGTGTCTCAACATGATAAAAAAACCGAGAGGAACCGAAGATATTTTACCATCGGACAGCCCACTTTGGAGAAAGATAGAACAGACCGCTCATGAGGTTTGCAAAAAATACGGGTTTAAAGAAATCCGCACCCCTGTTTTTGAGGATACAGCCCTTTTCCGGCGCGGCGTCGGTGACACAACAGATGTAGTGCAAAAAGAGATGTACACATTTGAAGATATGGGCGGAAGAAGTATCTCGCTACGCCCGGAGGGTACGGCATCGTTGGCAAGGAGCTTTATCGAAAACTCGCTGTATGCCAATCCGCAACCGACAAAATTATACTATCTGATTACCGCATACAGATACGAAAAACCTCAATCGGGCAGATTGAGAGAGTTCCACCAATTCGGCGTTGAGTGCTTTGGCGGAACATCGGATGCGACCGATGCCGAGATGATAACTCTTGCGTTGGACTTTTTTAAGGCTCTTAACGTAAAGGGTTTAAAGCTTAACATAAACAGCATCGGCTGTCCGAAATGCAAAAAGCCGTATAACGAAAAGCTAAAGAATTATTTTGAACAGTACTGTGACGAGCTGTGCGATACATGTAAAAACAGACTTGAAAAAAATCCGATGCGTATAATAGATTGTAAATCGGAAATTTGCAGCGGTATTGCAAAGAATGCGCCCAAGATGATAGATAATCTGTGCGATGAGTGCAAAGAACATTTTGAAAAAACAACGGCATATCTGGATTCGGTCGGCGTTGAATACACGATAAATCCCGATATTGTGAGAGGTCTTGATTATTATACAAGAACCGTTTTTGAAATAACATCGGATTCTCTCGGCGCACAGTCAACCGTTTGCGGCGGAGGAAGATATAACGGACTTGTTGAGGAACTGGGCGGCAAACCGACCGAAGGAATCGGCTTTGCGATTGGTTTGGAGCGTCTTATTATGGTATTGAAAGCGCAGGGCGCAGACAAAGCTTTTGTTGAAGAAGCGGACGGCGCACCTGATATATTTGTTGTATCAATCGGTGATAAAGCTGATATAAAAGCCCAAAAACTTGTTTATGAGTTAAGACAGTCGGGAATTTGTGCCGAAAGAGATTTGTGCGGCAGGAGCGTAAAGGCTCAGATGAAGTTTGCAAACAAACTCGGCGCAGAATATTCGATTGTTCTCGGAGATGATGAAATAAACGAGAACAAAGCCGCGCTTAAAAATATGCAGACCGGTGAAACAACCGATGTTTCGCTGTCGGCAGATGAAATCGCTGCAAAGATAAAGACTGTTTAAAAAACGTAATATTAAAATCGGAGGAATAAATAATGGAATTTGAAACAATGGCAGGACTTAAACGCACACATATGTGCGGAACTCTGAAAAAAGAAAACGCAGGCGAGAGAGTTGTTCTTTGCGGCTGGGTTGCGCGCAATCGTAAACTCGGCGGACTTGACTTTGTAACTCTGCGCGACCGCAGCGGTATTATACAGTTATCTTTCAATGATGAAACGGATTCGGCTGTATTTGAAAAGGCAACCCAATTAAAAAGCGAGTACGTTATCGCTGCTGTCGGCGAGGTTGCTTTGAGGACGGAAAAGAACATCAATCCCGATATGGAAACGGGAGAGATTGAGGTTTTGGTTTCCGAACTTCGTGTTTTAAACGGTTCTGAAACACCGCCGTTTTATATAGAAGAGGGAATCGATACAAATGACGCTTTGCGTCTTAAATATCGCTATCTTGACATCAGACGCCCCGATATGCAAAGGAATCTTATTATGCGTCATAAAATAGCCAAGATTGCACGCGATTATTTTGACGAAAACGGCTTTCTTGAAATAGAAACACCGATACTTACCAAAAGCACACCCGAGGGTGCGCGCGATTATCTTGTGCCGAGCCGTGTTCACCCGGGCAACTTTTACGCACTGCCGCAATCGCCTCAGCAGTATAAACAGCTGCTTATGCTCGGCGGATATGACAGATATTTCCAGATTGCGAGATGCTTTAGGGATGAGGATTTGAGAGCCGACCGTCAGCCCGAGTTTACTCAGCTGGATATGGAGCTTTCGTTCATTGATATTGATACAATTATAAATATTAATGAGGGATTTTTAAAACGTGTATTCAAAGAGGTTTTGGATATAGATGTTCAAACACCGTTTTTGAGACTGCCGTATCGTGAAGCCATGAATCGTTTCGGTTCGGATAAACCAGATATGAGATTTGGAATGGAATTTGTTGACATATCCGATGAGGTTAAGGACTGTGGATTCAAAGTGTTCTCGGGTGCGATAGAAAACGGCGGCAGCGTCCGTTGTATCGTGGCAGAGGGACTTTCGTCAAAGCTTACACGAAAGACACTTGATTCTCTCGCCGAATATGTAAAGACTTATCGTGCAAAAGGTATGGCGTGGATTGTTGTAGAAGAGGACGGAAGTTTAAGGTCGCAAATAACAAAATTCCTCGATGAGGACACCGTTTCGGCAATACTTGACAAAACAGGCGCAAGGCCCGGTGACGGTGTTTTGATTATCGCGGATAAAGACAGTGTTGTTTATGACGCTCTCGGAAACCTGCGTTTGGAAGTCGCGCGCAGATTCGACCTTATTGACAAGAACAAATACAGCTTTTTATGGGTTACCGAATTCCCACTGCTCGAATACTCAGAGGAAGAGGATAGGTATGTTGCGATGCATCATCCTTTCACACACCCGTTTGATGAGGATATAGACAAGCTCGAAACAGCACCGGGCGAAGTCAGAGCGAAAGCGTATGATATTATCTTAAACGGAAGTGAAATCGGCGGTGGAAGTCTGCGGATTTACAACGCTGCTTTGCAAGAGAAGATGTTTAAGGCTCTCGGCTTTACTCATGAACAGGCGTGGGAAAGATTCGGATACCTGATGCAAGCATTTAAATACGGTACGCCCCCTCACGGCGGACTTGCTTACGGACTTGACAGGCTTGCAATGATAATGGCAGGCTGTGATTCAATCAGAGATGTCATTGCATTCCCGAAAGTTCAAAATGCGTCAGAGCTTATGATGCATTCGCCCGATATTGTTGACCAACAACAGCTCGATGATTTGTGCATCAAGGTTACAAAAATAGAAAAGAACGACGAATCCGAAAACTTGGAATAATTCGAGATTGTTTTATAAAAGTATTTATTTGAAAGGAATTTGAAAATGGAAAACGTATTTGACACACTTAAAGAGAGAGGTCTTATAGCACAGACCACTCATGAGGACGAAATCCGTAAGATTCTCGGCGAAAAAAAGATAACATTCTACATCGGTTTTGACCCGACGGCAGACAGCTTGCACATCGGTCATTTTATGCAGCTCATAGTAATGAAACATATGCAAAACGCAGGTCATCGCCCCATAATTCTCTTGGGCGGCGGTACGACTATGGTCGGCGACCCGACGGGAAAAACCGATATGCGTCCGATGATTACACAGGAAATCATTCAGCATAACGCGGACAATTTCAAAAAGCAGATGTCAAAGTTTATTGACTTTGAGGACGGAAAGGCAATAATGGTTAATAATGCGGACTGGCTTCTCGGGCTCAACTATGTTGACTTTTTGCGCGAAGTCGGCGTTCATTTCTCGGTAAACAGAATGCTCAGCGCCGAATGCTTTAAAACACGAATGGAAAAAGGTCTTACATTCCTTGAATTTAACTATATGCTTATGCAGGGGTTTGACTTTTATAAACTTAATAAAGAATATGATTGCCTTATGGAATTCGGCGGCGATGACCAGTGGGCGAATATATTGGGCGGAATCGAGCTTATAAGACGTAAAGAAGGTAAACAGGCATACGGTATGACGTTCACTCTGCTTACAACGTCTGAGGGCAAAAAAATGGGCAAAACCGAAAAAGGCGCGCTGTGGCTTGATCCTGAAAAAGTTTCGCCGTATGAATTCTATCAATACTGGAGAAATGTTGATGACAAGGATGTTATAAGACTTTTGAAACTCGTTACTTTTATTCCGATGGAACAAATACGCGAATATGAAAAGCTGGAAGGACAGGAACTGAACAAGATTAAGTGCCTGTTGGCTTACGAAGTTACCAAAATGGTGCACGGCGAGGAAGCGGCAAAGCAAGCGAATGACGCGGCAACGGCTATATTTGCCGGTGGTTCGAATACGGAAAATATGCCATCGGCTGAAATTTCGAAATCGGAAATCGAATCGGGCATAAATGTTTTGGATATGCTTGTAAATGTTAAACTTTGTCCGTCAAAGAGCGAGGCACGCAGATTGGTTCAGCAAAACGGGCTTTCGATAAACGGAGAAAAGGTCAGCGGTGTTGACACGATTATTAATTCCGAGTATTTTAAAGATGGTGAAATGATTGTTAAAAAAGGCAAAAAGACCTTCTTAAAGCTTATTTTGGGGTAGGCCTTTAACACTAACGCAATATTTTGTGCAGATTAAACAAAAAACAGCGCATATTTTTTTATGAATTCAACTTAAATTGAGGTTGAAATTTTGATTAAAATAGTGTATTATATATGTATACCACAATTAACTAACACTCTTTTTTTCATTTCCCCCTTATAAGATAAACGTCTTATAGGGAACTCTCGCCCGAGCTTAATATCTCGGGCTTTATTATTGCCTAAAAGGTTTAGATACCTGTGATATAATAAAACCGCAACGGATTTCCGATATGATTCCGCTGCGGTTTTGTGCTTTGAATATCTATGTCAGATTATATCTTTTTTGTGAAGATAGCTTTTAATTTTGTCAAATGTTTGCTGGCTTATGTCATGTTCAACTTTACAGCTGTCCTCATACGCTGTTTCTTTATCAACGCCGAGAGCAATCAGAGCCTTTGCTATCACCTCGTGGCGTTCGTAAATGCCGACGGCTATCTGCATACCTTTTTCGGTAAGGTTAATATTGCCGTCATCATCAACAACAATATATCCGTCCTTTCTGAAGCCTTTCATTGCAACTGAGACACTCGGCTTGGTGAAATTAAGATGATTTGCTATGTCGATGCTGCGAACAGCACCTTTTTTGTTTTTTATCATAAGAATAGCCTCTAAATAATTTTCGGCAGACTCTTTTATTACCATTGATTTAACCTCCGATTTATATTTATTGTCAATTGGTGAAAAAATCTATATTACAAAGTTAATTAACAAATTTTAACAGGCTCTCAGATTCTTTTCTTTATTATAACATAAGATGGAATTTATGTCAAACGTAAAATGCTTTAAAAAATTTGAACAATATCGATTAAAGATTAACGGTTATAAAAAGAAAACCGATAATGAAAATCTATGAAAAAAGTCGAATTTTTCGACCGAAAAATTTTTAAAAAACAGGAATTTAATCAAACCCTTATTTTATGCGGATTACGCGGGTTTATGGAATAAAATGTATGTAACAATTGTGTTACAAGGCAAATTTCCTCTTGACAATATATGCTATATATGCTATATTAGATACTGCCCGATATACAATATATTGTGTTTTGGCTATATGAATGAGTAAATATGAATGAGTAAAAGTGAGGGGAATTTTGAAATGAAAATTATTAAAAGAAACGGTTCGGAAGTGACATTTGACAAAGAGAAGATTATCAAAGCTATTTCAAAAGCAAATTGTGCCGTTGCGGAAGAGTCGAGGATGACCGAAAAACAAATCGAGCGCATTGCGCACAGGGTTGTTTTGGCGTGCGAAAATATAGGTCATTCGCCGAGCGTGGAAGAGGTACAGGATTTTGTTGAACGTCAAATTATGGCTCACGGGGCATATGAAGTTGCCAAGGCTTACATCACATATCGATATACAAGAACTCTGGTTCGCCAGTCCAACACAACCGACGGCAAAATTTTAAGCCTTTTGGAGCGTAATAACGAAGAGGCAAAACAAGAAAATTCAAATAAAGATCCCGTTGTCAACTCAACTCAGCGTGATTATATGGCAGGAGAGGTTTCAAGGGATATAACAAATCGTATTTTGCTTCCTCAGGATATTGTTGACGCTCATAATGAGGGAATAATCCACTTTCATGACAGCGATTACTATGCACAGCATATGCATAACTGTGATTTGGTTAATCTCGAGGATATGCTGCAAAACGGTACGGTTATCACAGGTACGCTCATCGAGCGTCCGCACAGCTTTTCGACCGCGTGCAATATAGCAACACAGATAATCGCACAGGTTGCGTCAAACCAATACGGCGGTCAGTCAATATCGCTGACTCACCTCGCACCGTTCGTTCAGGTAAGCCGTGAAAAAATCGCAAGAGATTTGAAAAAAGAAATTGATGAGATAAATATTACCCTGCCCAAAGAGACGTTTAAAAAGATTGTCGAAAAGCGTCTGCGCGTCGAAATCGCAAGAGGAGTACAAACAATTCAATACCAGGTCGTTACACTTATGACAACAAACGGTCAGGCACCTTTTGTAACCGTTTTTATGTACTTGAACGAGGCGAAAAACGAACAGGAAAAAGCCGATCTCGCAATCATTATCGAAGAGGTATTGAAACAGCGTTATCAAGGGGTTAAAAACGAAAAGGGAATCTGGGTTACACCCGCTTTCCCAAAACTTATATATGTACTCGAAGATGATAATATTCATGAGGGCGACCCGTATTATTATCTGACGGAATTGTCGGCGAAATGTACGGCAAAAAGAATGGTTCCGGATTATATATCCGAAAAAATTATGCTTGAAAACAAAATTGACAAAAACGGCGAGGGACATTGTTATACCTGTATGGGCTGCCGCAGCTTTTTAACGCCTTATGTCGATGAAAACGGAAAGCCGAAATATTACGGCAGATTCAACCAGGGTGTAATCACCGTAAATCTCGTAGACATCGGTTTGTCGGCGCATAAAAATATGGACGAATTCTGGAAGATTTTCGATGAGCGTATGGAATTATGTCATCGCGCCTTGCAATGCCGTCACGAAAGACTTGAGGGTACTGTTTCGGATGTTGCCCCGATTTTGTGGCAATACGGAGCGTTGTTGAGATTAAAAAAAGGCGAAAAGATAGATAAATATCTGCACGGCGGATATTCGACGCTTTCGCTCGGATATGCCGGACTTTGGGAATGTGTTTACAGCCTTATCGGTAAAAAGCTTACCGAACCCGAGGGCGAAGAACTTGGATTAAAGATTATGAAAAAGCTGAATGAATACACCGCTAAATGGAAAGCGGAGGAAAATATAGACTATTCTCTTTACGGTACACCGCTTGAGAGTACGACATATAAATTTGCAAAATGCTTGCAAAAGCGTTTCGGTGTAATCAAAGGTGTAACCGATAAAGGATATATAACCAACAGCTATCACATACACGTTACCGAGAAAATAAACGCATTTGATAAGCTTGCGTTTGAGGCTAAGTTCCAAGCATTATCGCCGGGTGGTGCTATCAGCTATGTAGAGGTTCCTGATATGCAAAATAATATTGAGGCTGTATTGGAAATAATGAAATTTATTTATAACCATATTATGTATGCCGAACTCAATACAAAAAGCGATTATTGTCAGGCTTGCGGCTGGGATGGTGAAATCGAGATAAAAGAGCGGGACGGAAAGCTGATTTGGCAATGTCCGCAATGCGGAAACACCGACCAAGATACAATGAACGTTGCAAGAAGGACTTGCGGATATATAGGAACACAGTTTTGGAATCAAGGCAGGACTCAGGAAATAAAGGAAAGAGTAATGCACCTTTGATATAAAGCCGAAAGAAAAATCGGGCAGGGGCATACCAAAAACGCTCTACCCGATTTTTGTATCAAAAAGGAGTATGAATAATGTATTACGGAGAAATAAAAAACTGTGACATAGCGAACGGAGTCGGGGTGAGGGTATCGATTTTTGTATCGGGCTGCCGAAATATGTGCAAGAACTGTTTTCAACCCCAGACATGGGATTTTGAGTACGGAAAGCCATTTACAAAAGATACAGAGGAGTATATTCTGGGATTGCTGAAAAATTCATATATTAAAGGTTTAACCGTTTTGGGCGGCGAGCCGTTTGAACCGTCAAATCAAGAGGGATTATATCCGTTCCTAAAGAGAGTTCGGAGTGAGCTTCCGAATAAAAATATATGGATTTTTACCGGCTTTACATACGAAGAATTGCTTTCCGAGGATTGCAGAGCAAATTGCGAATACACTCAAAAAATACTTGAATTAACCGATGTGCTCGTTGACGGAAGATATAAAGAGGAAGAGAAAAATATTTCGCTTAAATTCAGAGGTTCCGAAAATCAAAGAATAATCGATGTTCAAAAAACCCTTTTAAAAAACGAAGTTGTTTTATATGATTTATAACGCAAAACGCGTTGGCGATGGCCGCCAACGCGTTTTAATATTTTAATTATATTTTTTAATTCCTATATCTTTACGATAGTGCATATCTTTAAAACTTATAAGGTCAACATAACCGTAGGCGGTTTTAATCGCATCATCCAGATTAGAAGCGACCGCTGTTACGCCGAGAACCCTTCCGCCCGAGGTAAGAATATTATCTCCGTCCGCCTTTGTTCCTGCGTGGAAGATTAATGCGCCCGCACTTTCTGCGCGGCAAAGTCCTTCAATCGGATAGCCTGTTTGATATTTGCGCGGGTATCCGCCCGAGGCAAGCACAACACAGACCGCAGCACCGTCATTCCACTTTATATCAATTTCATTGAGACGCTCATCGATAACCGCATCAAAAATCTCAAATAAGTCGCTTTCGAGACGAGGAAGAACGACTTGGGTTTCGGGGTCGCCGAAACGGCAATTATATTCTATAACCTTTACGCCGTCGGGCGTTTTCATCAATCCGAAATACAATACGCCTTTAAAAGTCCTGTTTTCGGAATTCATTGCATTCATTGTGGGAATAAATATATTTTTCATACACTCATCCGCCAATTCATCCGTATAAATTCTGCTTGGCGAAAATGTTCCCATACCACCCGTATTCGGGCCTTTGTCATTATCAAAAGCTCTTTTGTGGTCTTGGGCGGAAACCATAGGTTTTATGGTTTTTCCGTCCGTAAACGCTAAAACCGATATTTCTGGGCCCGTGAGGAACTCCTCGATAACGACTTTGCCGCCGGCAGAACCGAACACCTTGTCGTCCATAATTTCGTGAACCGCTTTTTCGGCGTCCTCAAATGTTTCGGCAATGATAACGCCTTTACCCAAAGCAAGTCCGTCGGCTTTGACAACAATGGGGTAGGTGTCCTGTTCTTTAATATAGCCTATCGCCTCGACACTGTTTGAGAACACCTCGTATTTTGCGGTCGGAATATTATATTTTTTCATCAAATCTTTTGAAAAAGCCTTGCTGCCCTCGATTATCGCGGCGCGCTTATTCGGGCCGAATGCACGAATTCCCGCGTTTTCAAATGCGTCTACCGCGCCTGCTGCAAGAGGGTCATCCGGGGCAACCATAACCATATCTATCTCATTTGATTTGGCAAAATCAACAAGCTTGTCAAATTCCATTACGCCGATAGGTACACATTCGGCATCGCGTGCGATACCTCCGTTGCCCGGGGCGCAATAAATTTTTGAAACTTTATCGCTTTCTTTAAGCTTGTGTATAATGGCGTGTTCCCTGCCGCCGCCGCCTATTACAAGAACTTTGTTTGAATCTTTCATATTTAACAATTCCTTTCGTTTGTGTATTTATATCAGATTGTGTTATCGTTTTTTAATTTTTATGTCAATTTGTCTGTTTTGAATGCTTTGCACGAGGATGCGCATTCATATATTCTTTTCGAATCTTATTTTTCAATGCAAATTCGTATATGCGCGTTGTTTCGATATCATTATGCCCCAACATTTCTTGAAGGGATTTTAAATCCACTCCGTTTTCCAAAAGATGCATTGCAAAGCTGTGGCGCAGCATACTCGGAGTAATATCGCCTGACAGCCCCGATTTTGAATAATAGTATTTTATCATTTTCCATACGCCTTGCCGAGAGAGTTGTTTTCCCTCAAGGTTGAGAAACAGTATATCCGTCTTATCGGAATCGGGAAATGTTTTACGAACCTCTAAATACTCCGCGAGACAATCCCGAGCATACGCATAAACAGGTATAATTCTGTCCCTTGCCTTATCCGACTTACAGTAAATATATCCGATTTTAGCATTAACATCGCTTGTTCTAAGATTAATAAGATTCGACATCTTCATCCCCGTTGCGTACAGTGTTTCAAGAATGGCGCGGTCGCGAACCGCCTTTTGACCGTTGCCTTTCGGCATATCAAGCAATATTTGAATTTGAAATTCGGCCAGCGCGGACGGAAGCTTGCGCTCTGATTTTAGACCGTGGATTCCGTACATAGGGTCTTTGAAAATCACACCTCTTTGCACAAGAAACTTATAAAATGTTTTCAGCGCGGACATAATGCGGCTTACTTTTGCCGCGGAACTTCCGTTTTGGCGCAGGTTATGCAAATATTCGAGAATTGCGGTGGTGTTTGCCTGAATGACAGATGAAATACCGTTATCTTTGACATAAATTTCGAACTCCGTAATATCGTGACGATATGCATTTATTGTATTTGTTGCCATTTTGCGCTCGTTTATGAGATAATCAAAAAAATTATCAATATAAGTATTGTCGGAATTCATCTTTTATCACCACCCTTTTATGCATAATTATATTTTACATAACTTTAAAGATTTTGACAAGTGTTATTTGCAAATTTTTTTGAAAAAATATAAATTTCTAAAAAAATACCAAAAATATTTAACACATAGGCATAATAAGTGACGGAATTATGTATGCCTCTATGCAACAGCAAACAATTGCTGTTGCAATAACAGCGGCACTTATTTTTATATCCGAGACAATCAGCCGTTTTGTCTGTTTGAATAATGCGCCGTTTTGCTTGATTCTTCCGTATTCAAGAACAAAATTTAACTGATATACGGAATATATCAGCATAACCGGAATAAAAATGATATTCTGTGCAAAAAGTATTAAAAATCCAAAGATAATGCCGCCAAATCCGCTCCAGCGGATAAGGTAGGAAATTGTAAATCCCAAACCAAATCCTTTTGCGGCAACGGAAAACAGGTTTAGGGGTATAAGAAAGACAAAGCGTCCCGAAAGCCAAATAAACGCAAATATTCTTAAATAAGAAATTAAAGCCCTGAAAAATATTTCGCTCGATGAAACACCTTGAAGCTTGTATGCCGATGCGAAATTATTCATATATCCGATATTATCGTCTGATACGTTTTTTACATCACATATCGCACCTATGATTATTCCACAGAAAAATAACGCCGTTACAACCAAAAATTTAACACGGTTTTTGTTAAAGAATGCACAGAAATTACACTTTAAATTTTTAAATCCTTTTGTTTTCATAAATTTTCTCCTTTCGTACGAATAAGCATGTACACTTTAAATATATGTTTAAGGTGCCGCCAAAAGAACCGTTTGGTGTGTTAAGGATAAAATTAACCCGAAAACGCATAATTTCGTTTTCGGGTTAAAAAGGATTTATATGTTTGCGCTTTATCAATATCCGTATCTTTCGCGCTTGTCCGAAACGAGCAGGGCACCGTTGTCTATCACAATGGATGTTCCCGTAACGGATGCTGCGGCATCCGATGAAAGATACAATGCGGTCTGACCTATTTCTTTGACGGTCGCCCACTTTTTAAGCGGAATTTTATAGTATGTGTCCTCCTTGGCATCAAGCCTTTCCGAACCTGTATCGGTCCAGCCGGGCTTGATTGAGTTTACTCTTATTCCGTATTTGGCAAGTTCAATTGCGGCGTGTTCCGCCATTTTTTCGGCAGCCGCCTTCGCCGAGCCGTATACCGCAACATCGGCAAAATGTGCCGTTGCATTGTTTGACGAAATTAAAATTATGCTGCCCTTTATATTTTTATCCGACATTATTTGTGCTGCGCGTTGGATACAAAAGAATGCACCCCGATAATCAACGCGGCAGATTCTGTCAAACAGCTCGGGCGTTGTGCTTAAAAAATCGGATTTTTCGGTAATACCTGCATTATTGATGAAAACATCTATCCTCGAAAATTCGGTTATTACACGTTCGAACATTTGGTGAATTTCATCAACATTGCTTACATCGGCTTTAACGGCGAGAACACGCCGTCCAAGGCTTTCTATTGCCCGTGCGGTCTCTTTTGCGCCTTGTGCGCTTCCTCTGTACGAAAAAGCGACATCATACCCGGCTTTGGCAAACTCAATTGAGATTCCCTGACCGATCC
Source organism: uncultured Eubacteriales bacterium (assembly GCA_900545865.1). Classification (GTDB taxonomy): domain Bacteria; phylum Bacillota; class Clostridia; order Monoglobales; family Monoglobaceae; genus UMGS1820. The sequence continues at coordinate 39,491 of URAN01000003.1, read as the reverse complement.
CCGTTCCGCCACCCGTTATAAATACAACCTTATTCATCATATCACCACCCGTACATGACCGAAAGCTTGTCATAGAATTCATCAAAGAGCCTGTCAAAATATTCATCCGTATCATAAGACGGCGCACGGCAATAATCCGATGCAATAATTCTGCGTCGTTTTAAAATCCGCTTTTCGAATGAAATAATCTGTTCAACATTTTGTCTTATGTGATTGAGCATAGGCAAAATAAGGTTATGTATATCTATTGCGACTTTGCGGTCGCCGCTCATATAACGATTGTATATATCAAGATATACGTCGAACATCGAACACCCCGGCATAGCGCCTATTGCACCCCTGTCCATACATTCTATAAGCTGAAATCCCGCATTGCCGACGAAAATTTTCATTTTGCCGTCGGTTAATTTCATAAGATTTGTAACATATGGTCCGGCAGGCTTGCACTCAATTTTATAATAAATCATATTCGGGCATTCTTTTTCGAGCTTGCAAAACGTTTCGGGTTGAATGGTAACCCCGGTTTGTTCGGGTGCATATTGCGCCATAATCGGGATTTTTACCGCGTTTGCAATCGCTTTCATATGTTCATACAAATACTTTGCGCCCGGCTTTAAAAAGAACGGAGGAAGAAGCATCAGACAATCCGCGCCGAGTTCTTCAAAAAAACGCGCTCTCTTTGCCGCCACCTCTGTTGAGTGGTCGGTTACTGAAATAATTGTTTTTCCGCCAACTTCTTTTGCGGCATTAATCGTTACCTCAGCCATTTTGGTGCGTTCATCGTCAGTGAGCTTATAATACTCACCTGCGATACCGAAAAGCGTTACCGCATGGCATCCGCCTTTGATTAAAAATTTGACAAGGTTTTCAAGGCTTTTATAATCGACCTCGCCGTCCTCTGTGAACGGTGCGGCAATTATCGGACAAATTCCTTTTATTTCGGTTAATGTTTTCATATAATAATCACTCCTTGCTTTGGCTTTTTGTTTTTTATCCTTTATATTGCATATATGTAAGGTCACAGCCTTCATCGGCTTGGGTTACGTTATCAATAAAATTTCGTACAAATCCGCGTTTTATATCCGAATGTGCTTTGGGTTTAAATGACTTTAGTCTTTCGGTTATTTTGGAATCGGAAACTTCAAGCTCAATTAAGTTGTTGTCAACATCAAGATGAATAATGTCACCGTCACGAACTGCCGCAAGAGGTCCGCCTACCGCGCTTTCGGGTGCAACGTGAAGAATTTGTGTTCCGAAACATCCGCCTGACATTCTCGCATCGGTTATACGAACAAAATCATTTATACCCATCTTGTTCAATTTCGGCGGCAAGGGCATAAAATTGCCGTTTTCGGGCATTCCCGGTGCGCCTTTCGGTCCGTATCCTCTTAAAACTATTACTGTATCCGGCGTGATGTCCGAATTTTCGTCAAGCAAGTATTTTTGACACTCGGTTAAGTTCTCAAAAACCTTTGCAGGTCCTCTGTGTTTTAAAAGACGGGTGCTTGCCGCACTTCGTTTAATAACAGCCCCGTTCGGGGCAAGATTGCCGTACAGAACAGCTATACCGCCCTTTTCCTCAATCGGATTATCAAGAGGACGAATCGTGTTTTTATCATACGGCATATCAATTTCCTTTAGGTTTTCGCTTACGGTTTTTCCGCTTACGGTCAAGCATTCGCCGTTTAACATATGCTCCATTTCTTTCATCAGAGATGCAACGCCCCCGGCGTTGTGGAATCCCATGCCGACATTTTCGGTTCCGTGCGGTTTTACATTGACAAGAACCGGCGTTTCCTTGCTGATTCTTTCGAAGTCATCAAGTGTTAAGTCTATGTTTGCGCGTCTTGCAATTGCGATCAAATGAATAATCAAATTCGTTGAACCGCCTGTTGCCATAAGAACGCGGATTGCGTTTTCAACAGACTTTTCATTAATTATGTCAAGGCATTTTATATTTTTATTTACAAGCTTGACCGCCTTGCGCCCCGTTTCTTCACTTATCCGCAATTTTTCGGCGGAAACGCCGAGACAAGATGCCGAATTCGGCAGGGCGATACCGAGTGCCTCGGTTACGGTTTGACAAGTGTTCGCCGTTCCCATAATCGGACACGCGCCCGCGCTTCCGTACAGACAGCCTTCGTGCTTTGTCATTTCTTCAAGTGAAATTTTACCCGACGTATAATCGTTGTATAGGTAAAAACTGTCTGTTCCGCAGGCAAGAGTTTTTCCTTTATAGCTCCCGGGGAGCATTGCTCCGCCGGGCAGATATATTGTCGGTTTGTTTGCCGATACAGCCGCCATAAGCTGTGCCGGAATATTTTTGTCACAGCCGCCGATTAACACTATGCCGTCAAACGGATGCCTTTCAATAAGTTCTTCGGTTGTAATTGATAAAAGATTTCGGTATACAAGACTCGAAATGTCAAAAAACACCTCGCATATTGACATTGTATTAACCTCGAGAGGGAATCCGCCCGACGCCCAAACACCGCGCTTTACCGCCTCGGACAGCTGTCTGAAGTGTATATGTCCTGGATTTGTTTCCGCCCATGTGTTTATTATACCGATTATCGGCTTTTCTATATCCGTATCGGTATAACCCATAGATTTTAAAAGAGCGTTTCGAATAAGACCCGTTCTGTCACCTCGTTTTTTCCAATTTTCTGAATAATTGTTTTTCATACAGACCCCACACTTTTATATTATAAGTTTTAACCACTCGAATTATCGAGTATGTAAATTGCATCGATACAAAATTTTATATGTGATTCGTGCAAAACGATAATCCGATGTATATATTATTTATAACATAGCCGACGTAAGCGGCGCAAGACTCTATAATAATTAAAAAAGAACTGTTTTCTATGATTTGAAAATCGTGTAAAGCGTGCATTGCCATATAAAATCGCAATAATTTGGCTTGTTTTATAATATAATATAGTCTTGCGACAGAACTTAAATATGCTATAATCGAGGTATAATAACGATAGATATTGCATCATCGGAGAAGGGATGATTTATCGAATGTATATTGCGGAGTTTGCGAATTTAAAAATCAGTTTTAACGATAATTCGGCGTCAGCAGAATTTACGGATTTAAAATCGGGAGCATCATTTGTTCAAATCGAATCGGATTGGTCTGTCGCGAGTGTCAAAGCAATTTCGAGCAAAATATTTTTTACGGTAAAAAAAGGCGAAACGGAGCTTGATGGTATATATTCGATTGAAAGTGATGAAACAGGAAGGTATTTTAAGCTTTTATTAAATTCCGACAGCGAATTTGATGACGGAATTGCATACCCGACAGCGTTTGAAGTAAAATCGGGTGACAGGGAATACATTGCTATGTGTGAGGGGCTTGCGCATAATGTAGAAGAATATATTCCATTGTTAAATCCGCGGCCGTTATATGCAGGAACGTACAACAGTATGAGTTTTTGGGGAATTTCATCCGAAAAGAGCTGGCTTTTGGCTGCGGTAATAGCAAACGCAGACGCAAAACTCGATACAAAACAATATGACGATGGTTTATACAGAACCTCTGTTATATGGATGAGTGAAAAAGGCAAGTGGGGATATTGCCGTGAAATAAGGTTTTATATCGGTCTTGGAAGTCCGATAACGGATATATGCCGGACATATCGAAAGGTTGCGGAACAAAAAGGGCTTGTTAAAACTCTTAAAGAACGAGCAATAGAGAATAAAAAGATAGATTCTCTTGCAGGTTCGGCGAATTTTTGGATTTGGAACAATGACGCAATGGATAAAATGTATTCAAAAAATGCAGTTTATAAAAAGCCGACAACGGAACAGTTTGACGAACGAAAGAGGATTGGCAAAGAAATAAAAGAGCATGGAATGAATAACGTTCTTTGGTCGATAATTGATGAAAACATCGACCAATCAACAGTGGAATACATAAAAGACCTCGGTTTTTTGACTGTATACTATGATGTCTATACTGATGTTATACCTAAAATATACGCGGATAGAATTCCCGAAACACGCGTAAAGCGATGTGAAAACAGAATGAAATATTGGCCGAGCGGAATTGTTATAAAAAAGGACGGAAGTTATTGCTCTGCTTGGAAGCTCAAAGGAAAAGACGGAACAATGTACGACCAGCATAAGCTGTGCGATTGTGTTGCGACAGACTGTGCGAAAAAATTTGTCAAAACGCACGGTGCGGACAACGGAATAGACGGCGTATTTATAGATGTCACGCTTTGTAATACGGAGGAATGTTACAGTACCGAACACCCCCAAACACGCAGAGAAGCAATTGCGGCAAAAAATCGACTTTTCGAAGAAGTTAAAAAACTCGGAATGTTTTCTGGTAGCGAAAACGGTCATGAGGACGCGGTTCGAAATTATGAATATAACGAGGGAATGATGAGCATTTCGGGCTATCGGATGAATGACTCGGGCAGGCGTATGGCTGAATTTTACAGCGACAGAGAAATGGAAGATGGGAATTTTAAGTATATGCTCGATCCCCGTTTCAGAGTTCCTTTGTGGGAGCTTGTGTATCACGATTGTCAAACATCATATTGGTATTGGGGCGACAGTACGAACAGCATAATATCTCAAATGTTAAAACGTGATTTGTTTGATATTTTGTACGGCTTGCCGCCTATTTACAGCCTTACCGTTGAAAATTGGGATATAATAAAAGACGAGATACAAAAATCATATAACAGGACGGTGCCATCCGCACGGGGGCTTAGATATGCAAGAATGATTTCATTTGAATATTTGACCGACGACAAACAGGTTCAAAAAACCGTATTTGACAACGGCTGTGAAATAATTGTAAATTTCGGCAAAAATACATATATAGCGGATAACATAAAGGTTGCGTCTGAAGATTATTTAATCAATTCAAAATAAAAGAAAAGCCGTGTGATAATAATGATTTTATTATCACACGGCAGACGAAGAACAAGTTTAAATCTGAACATCTTTGAGCCGAGACGGATTTTGCCCTGTATGTTTTTTGATTGTGCTGCGCAGATGCGAGCATGATGAAAAATTAAGATTTTCGCATATTTGTTCGAGCGTATATCCGTCTTTTAAGTAGATAAGAGCCTTTTTTGTTCTCAACATATTTTTATATTCTATCGGCGAATAACCGGTCAAATTTTTGAACAGGCTGTAAAAATACGGCTGGCTGAAGCTGCATTGCCTTGCTAAATCAGACACATCAAAATCCGAACTCAAATTCGCCTCGATATAATCAATAGCAGGCTGTATCTTATAGAAACTCTCGTTTCGTATCGGAGTAAGATATTCCGTAAGTTTTTGAAGAATTTGAAAAAACACCCCTGTTGTGGCATACTTTTTTTCGGTTTTTGCCAGAGAATAAATTTCGTCAAATATCGTGCGTGTAAACTTGTTTTCAAACTTTTCGAATGTGTAAATATACGGGTTAAAACCCTCTAAATCAAACTCGATTACATAAAATTCAAGCTTGCGTTCGGCGTTGTCTTCGGGATTCCAGTACGAAGTATACGGAATTGCGGGCGGAATATATACAAGGTCACCCGCGCTTATGCAAACGCTTTGGTTGTCTCCGAAACGAAAATCGCCCGACCCGTGCAGCAAAAATCCCATTCGCGCAATCGGATAACCCGTATCGGTTCGGTTGACATGAAACTTTTCCGAATAAAATTTATATGCGCTGAAAAAAAGCGTGTTGCATACAAACGGAAAGTAAATCTTGCTCATATAAAAATCTCCTTACCAAATTTTCGATGCATAATTACGCGTTATCAAAAGGCATTAATTTTTCTGAATTCATCGGGGGTCATACTCTCAGCCTTTTTGAATACGGCGCAAAAATAACTTGCATCGTGAAAGCCGACCTTTTCGGCAACATCTTTAACCTTGACCGTTCTGTGCGAGCAAAGATAATACTTTGCCATATTAAGACGCAGATGCGTCAGATATTTCAGCGGCGTAGTATCATATACCTGGTTGAACAGGCGGCAAAGATGATTGGATGTTACGCCAATCGATTCCGCCATACAGTCAAGGCTTAAATCCTCGTTATAATGTGTTTTCATCAATTCGATTACCGGACTGACTTTCTCATATTTTTCGTTTTGGCTCATACCGCCGCCCATTTGCGGTGAATTGTTATAGCATTCGCCGACTTTGATAATAATTTTATACATCATACAAGATGTTTTTATTTCTTTGTCGGGGTCGTCGCACCAAAACATATCCGAAAGAGAATTTGTCAATACATCAAAATCCTGAAGGCTGTGCAGAGAAAACACCGCCGTATCACCGAGGCCGAGATAATCGGCTATGCTTTCGGCGGAGGTTCCCGAATACGAAATCCATTTTGTCTTCCACGATTTTGTGACAGGGTGATATTCGTGCGGTATGTTCGGGCGAAAGAAAAATGCGTCGCCTTCATTTATGTGATATGTATGTCCTGCGGCGGTGAATGTTCCGCATCCCTCGGTACAATATAATATTTGGTACGCCGGAAATCCGTCGGGACGAACAATATCCTGTTGGTTTTCTTTTAAACCTATTCCGATAACATAAAACGGAAGCATTTTTGTTTTTGTCAGCAATATAGGTAAAATCATAGTGTCACCCCTATTTTAAAAGATATTTTTAAGCTTTAAAGTATGTTAAAATTCTTATATGTCCAATTATATACCAAAATTCAATTTTTTTCAACCCCTAATTTTTAATGTTTTATGCAAAACTAAATGCGTTTTAAATATTTGTTTTGGGCGAGCTCGTAGTATAATTTCGGCGGCTCGATAATTTTTTTAAAAAAAAGTTAAAGTTTTCTCTTGACTTTTGGAATAAAATGTGCTATAATATGTTTTGTTATTAAGATTATGCGGGAGTGGCTCAGTGGTAGAGCGTCACCTTGCCAAGGTGAACGTCGCGAGTTCGAATCTCGTCTTCCGCTCCATGGTCTGAGCTTTATATGCTCAGACCTTTTTTAATATATAAATTCGGGAGTAGATTTCAAATGAAAATTTTAAAATTTGCAGGAAATATTTGTTTAAGACATTTGATAGGAATCGCTGTAAGCGTCATATTGATTATGCCGCTTTATGCAATGGCGGAAAATCAACAATACCTTTTTTCGGGAATAACCGCAGCAATCGCAATCGCTCTTGTTTATTCCTGCGGTTGGCGCTATGGATTTCGTGATGCGAGAAAGATAAAAGGTTTTTCCCCTGATAAAGGCTTGCCGATAAAAAGTTCGTTGATTTATACGATTTTACCGCTTATATTCATTGTTGTTTGGCTTATTGCTCCTGATTTTTTGCGTGTCGACATTCCGATTATGCGCGGCGATACGGAATTTTTTATAAAAGACTGTTTTATTAACGGAACGCCCGATTTTGTATATCGTATTTGGCAGATTGCGTTTTCGGGTTTTATTCCCTCAGGAAACGCTTTTGCGTATTTTGCTGCACTTTTGATTGAACCGATTTTTGTGTACATCGGATATTGCGTAGGTCTCAGACGATTCAGCGTTATGGAATACATAAGCGCAAAGATTGTATTCAGCTCATCATCGGACAACAAAAAGAAAAAACGTGAGGATGAATTCAGAAGATAACTTTAGTTCCGGAACTGATTAAAGGAGTATTCGTATGAAAAAGAAATTTATTGTTTTCTTATTTTTGCTTGCAACAATGTTTTCGGGCGTATATGCTGCCGAAAGCAGCGTTGATGGATATATCATAAAAATTAAAGATGATTATCAAACACAAAACACAAAAATAAGCCTTATGAGTAAAGGAAATAATTTTAACTCTCTGAAACCCATATCCAAAGATTGGGGGATGTACTATATTTCAAAAGAGGAATATGAGTCTTTTGATAAGTCAATCATAGAATATGCTGACCCCGATTTGGATATTTATTTGTTGGACGATGTTGTCAACGATGAGTATTATAACTTACAATGGAATATGCAGATGATAAATGCTGAATACGCATGGAATTTTAATTATCTCGGCAGCGGCATAAAAGTGGGCGTTATTGATTCGGGAACATCACCGACACACCCCGATTTAATTAATTCCATCAAAGCCGCATATGATATGTCTGATGGAAAGACCCTCGAAGATAACCTTAATCCGCCCGACGGAACAACGATAAGCGGTCAGGATAAATTCGGTCACGGAACAAAAGTATCAGGCATTATAGCCGCTCAGATGAATAACGAAATCGGTGTTGCCGGATTGTCGCAAGCGGAATTGTATTCGTTTAATATCATTACTTCAAGCGGAAAAGGGAAAGTGAGTGATTTTATTTCCGCAATGGAAGCGGCTCTTGAATTAAAATGCGACATAATAAATATGAGTATAGGATTTACGGTTGATTCATCCCAAGAAACCGATCTCGATGAGCTGAAAAGCGTCAACGAAGCTTTGGGGAAACTGAACGATGCGGGAATAATTGTTGTTGCGGCATCAGGGAATAACGCAAGCGATAAGAATAATCCGAATAAGCCGAATTATCCGGCTTATTCGGATAAGGTTATCGGTGTCGGCGCGGTTGATATGTATAAAAAAATAGCTTATTATTCCACACACAATGATAAAGTCGATATATCCGCTCCGGGTGGAGGAGGAACATTATCCAAAGGTGTCTATAGTACAAGCTTAAACAACAGCTATGGTTACGACAGCGGTACATCGTTTGCATCGCCCCATGTTGCCGCGGCGGCTGCTGTCATAAAGGGAATTATCCCGAATTTAAATCACGATAACTTTGAAAAAATTATTAAATACGCGTCTGATGATGTAACGGAAAAAGGTTATAGCGAATATTACGGCTGGGGCGTGCTGAACATCAAGAAAATGATTGATTTGGCAAACCCTAAATCAACCGTAGTATATATGTCGACACCCGTATATGACAAAACTGCAAATGAGCTTTCGATAGATATTTTTAATCCTAGTCAAATATCCGCAAAAGAAAATATATGCGTTATTTTGGCTGTGTACAGCAATAATACTTTACAATATGTTTCCGATATTCAATATAAAACTATTGCGCCGTTTTCTGAAAAAACAGTTGTTTTTGGTGATGTTTCCGTCAATGAAAATTCATCCGTAAAGGTTATGTGCTTTACAGATATTGCGAATATTTCACCTGCGTGTGAACCTGCCGTTTTGTCAAATGCAGAGTAATGCGATGATTTAAATTTTATAATATACTTTAAATCATCGAACGCCGCGCCTTTCTGTACTGTGCCGGGCTTAATCCCATTCGTTCTTTAAAGTATCTCGAAAAGTAATAAAAAGAACGAAATCCGCTTTCGAGAGCGACATCCGCAATTGATTTATCGGGGTCAAGCAAAAGTTTTAAGGCGTTTTCCATACGATAATTTAACAGATATTGATGCAGAGTTGTTCCCACATAATCGAGCATAAGCTTATTTATATAATATGAGTGATAGCCAACGAGTTTTCCGAGTTGTTCATTCGTAATATTTTCGCGATAATGTTCTTTTATGTATACCAAAATTGTGTCGAGCATCTCGCTTGTGTTTTTTGATACAAATACAATTTCACGCAGCATTTCAAAAATTATTTCTTTCATTTTTATACCGCACAACTCGCTGTAATATATCTTTTTTTGGTTAAACTCGGAACAAAGGTTTGATGCTTTAATTCGCATTGAATCGGCGAACCTGCGAATAATCGGTTCATTCAATACCGCCCCGTCACTAAAATAAGGCGTGCCTACGAGCTTATTTCTGTCAAAATCCTTTGCCTCAACAGGCAAAAAAGAGTTATCTTTATCGGCGGCGTCTTGTGTATAATCAAAGTTTATTATATAGCATTCGCAATCCTTGGAGGCCGCAAAAGAATACTTTTGTCCCGAATTCCAAAGTGCTGCGTCATCGCTTTTTAAAGCATATTCCCGATTATTTATCGTCAGGATACAGCTGCCTTTTGTTATGTATAAAAAGCGGCAGTCATAACTCGTTGTTATATTTTCTGAACTATAAAGCTTTATCTTTGCCGCAAATCGTATATACGGATTAATTTCGACAAGTTTAAGTTTGATTTTACTTTTTTCTTTTGCGCTCTTGCAAAAGTCCTCTTGTTTAGTCATATCGGCACCTCCGATTTTTGTTTTCAAATAATAAATTTGTTTTGTGCAAAAATCTGTTTGTTTTATATATTGATTATACCACCGCTTTATTATAAAATCAAGTAGTAATTGTAATATCGAAAAAATGTGATTTAAACATCACCTGAAATTTAAGGAAATCAAGATAAGAAAGGATGGTTTTATGCTGACAGCAGAAATGATTAAACAGATTGCACTCGAAGAAGGCGCAGATGCTTGCGGCATAGGTCCGATGTCACGCTTTGACGGCGCGTCCGATGAAATGAACCCACAGTTTCTTTTTCCCGAGGCAAAGAGCGTTATCGGATTTGTTTTCCGTATTCCGAGAGGAGTACAAAGAGGAATAGAAGAGGGAACACAATTTTATCAATACCCGTCAATGGCATACGGAGGTATTAACGAAATATTTGCTCCCGCCGTTTTGTATCGCGTCGGACAGGTTATTGAGGACGAGGGGTATGAGGCGTTTGTTTACAGAAACACAGGTGCAAGAGGAGTTGTGTCCGACATGGACGGAAGCCCCGGAAACACACTATCGCCCGAAGAACAAATTGAGGTAAACGAAAACGCAAAGACATCAACCGCACATCACAGAAGCGTTCAGTTCACACGCCCGGCACGTGATGAAAACAGCATCGCACCTGATTTGCAATTTCAATTCAGGCTTGCCGCCGTTGCGTGCGGCTTGGGCGAAATAGGCTGGTCAAAAATGCTTTTGACGCCGCAGTTCGGGCCTCTTCAGCGAGTGGCATTTTTGTTTACCGACGCCGAACTTGAATATGACGAGATGTATAGCGGAAAGCCGCTTTGCCGCCGCTGCGGCGCGTGTGTCCGCGAATGTCCCGGGGGATGTATTCCGTCACTTAAATCGGATAAAAAAGTGACTGTGAATCTTGACGGAAAAATCTGTGAGTGGGGCGATATAGATATGTGGAGATGTTATGCGTTTTACACTCACGCAGGGCGATATTATAACCCGTTTGTACCCAAAGAGGTATGGGACGAAAACAAGGACGGCGCGCTTGACCTTATGGAGGGCGTGACGGATGTCGCAAACGAAAAAGAGATTATGAAGGTATATACCGCTTTGTCAAAATACTTTCCGAGTTGGGTCGGATATAATATGGCAAAATGCGGCGGATGTATCCGTGCTTGCGTTTCGGTTCTTGAGAAAAAAGGCGGCTGTATGGAAGGCAGGTTCAAGGAACCGCTCAGAACCAAAAAAGCGTGGAAACTCGACAGATAATTTAATGCCGAAAAAGTATTTTATACTTTGATTTAAGAAAGGAAGATACCGATGCTAAACAGCGAATACATAAAGCAAAAGGCGAGAGAACTCGGCGCAAGCGTTTGCGGAATCGGTGCGGTATACGATGAACCGAACCCACAGCGCGACCCGAAGATGATTCTGCCCAATGCAAAGTGCATAATAGGCTTTGGATTTGCCGTTCCGAAAGGAATATATAAGGCAATGAAAAGAGAAAGTCAATTTTATACATATACATCTCTCGGCGTAAAGTACACGGATGAAGAAATGGCTGAAATATTTCTGCTTAAAATTGGAGGATTGATTGAAAACGAAGGATATGACGCCTGTCTGCAAAAAGCAATACCGAACTTGAGAATACAAGGGGACAAGACAACAAATCCCGAGGTTGTTGATACATATGAGCTTATCCACGCCGAGGCGGTTGAACCGGGAAAACCCGTACCCGATGTTATAATAGATTTCGGAAAAGCGGCGTATTCATGCGGTTTGGGTGAAGTGGGAATGAGCGGAAAAATAATCAACAAAAAATACGGTCCGTTTATGCGTTATTGTTTTATAATAACGGACGCTCCGCTTGAAATCGACAAGCCTTTTGAGGGTCACGTATGCGATGAGTGCGGCAAGTGCGCAAAAGCCTGTCCCGGCGGCGCGATTGATAAAAACGGTCTTGATACATGGCAATGCAGCGTTTATTACAAAGGTGCGCACAAATCCAATCCGTTTATCACGGACGAATTTTTAAAAGGCAATCCCGAACGAGAGGCAATTTTAAACGGCGAAAAACGTTTTGATGCCGTTTCGGCAAGAGAGATATATAAAGAAATGAACTTTCTTCCCAATACACAATGGGGATATTCGCCCTGTCTTTGCGGACGAAAGTGTGACATTGCGTGTTATGAGCATATAGTGGGGGAATTATAATGGAAAAGAATATAATAACTCAGCTTCAAAACGAAGTAACAAGGCTTGCAAAGGCAAACGGAACGGATGTTGTCGGTTTTGCCTCTGCGGACAGATTTGAAAAAGACGACCCGATTTTTAAAATTATGCCCGAAACAAAAACGGTTATCGGTTTGGGGTTTAGAATTCTGCGCGGAATCTATCGGGGAATTGAAGAGGGAAGCACATATTATCAGTACACAACCATGGCGGTTGAAAATATGGAAGAAACCGTTATGCCGATGGCGCAAATGCGGATTTCCATGATGCTCGAAGAGAATGATTTTATCGCCTTGCCACAGCGCAGACATCAACAGATAATGGCGGAACACGACAGTACCAATCCCGAGGTTGCGTATGACGCAGTCTATCGTGACAAAACAGCCGAAACGCAGATGGATTTTGTAAATGCAGCAGTAAAATGCGGACTTGGTGAGAAAGGGTTTGACGGAACAATTCTAAACGATGATTTCGGACCGATGTTCAGATATTGTTTTATATTAACGGATGCCGAATTCGAGCCGACAGACGAATATGTTCCGCATCTTTGCGATAATTGCGGCAAATGTGCCGAGGCTTGTCCCGGGCACGCGATAGATAAAGACGGTATAGTTGACCCATGGCAGTGCGCAGTGTATTATAACGGTGCAAACGGCACAAAAAATCCGTTTATGCCGCCCGATGCGTTTTCGGATATGGATGACCGTTTTGAAATTATCGCGGGCGAGGTGGATGTTACACCCGAAACAGCTCGCAAGATACTCGATAAAATATTCTTTTATCCGCCGGCACAGCACGCGTATCAGTGTTCAATATGCGGTCGTGCCTGTGATATGGAATGTTATGTCCACTTAGAGGAAAAAGGGGTGTTAAAGCGCAAGTTTAAAACTCCGTTCCGCAAAAGAGATGTATGGAGGTTTGACATTGAAAGTTTTAAACAATAATTTCGAAAACGTAGAATTTATTACAGAGGATGATTCTATCGTCATCTCTGCCGCGGATGTTCCTCAAAAAAGTGACTATGTTGACATAATCGATGAAAGCCTTTTTGCACACACGGGTGATAACGGATATTATGTTATAGCCGATGCGGACAGAAAAGGCAGCCGTCTATGCAAGTTTACGCAAAAAGACGACGGCGAACGCGTGTACGAACAAGCGCTCATGCCGATATTCGGTGTGAAAAACAATAACGGCTGTATACTTTTCGTTGCCGAAAAATCGGCGGCATTGCTAAATATTGTGTTCGGAGTAAAAGACGGAGAATATTATATTTATCCCCGATTCGTTTTCAACGGTTCAAAGCCATATGAGGATATAAAAATCCGAATTATTCGCCTGTCCGATAACGCCGATTATTCGGATATGGCGGTGGCTTATCGTGAATATAAACTAAAAAATGGTGATTGCGAACCGCTGTCCGAAAAAATCAAAAAGCGCGATGCGCTCGATTATGCTCTGTCCGCGCCCGAGATACGCATCAGAATGGGCTGGAAACCCGCGCCGCCGACAATACTCGAACAAACGCTCGAAAACGAACCCGAGATGTTTGTTGCCTGCACATTCAGACAGGTTGAAATGTTTATAGATGAGTTAAAGGCTTGCGGTATAGAAAAAGCGGAAATTTGCCTTGTGGGCTGGAATAAAAGCGGTCACGACGGACGCTATCCTCAGCTTTTCCCTGTTGAAGAAAAGCTCGGAGGAGAGGAAGGACTTAAATCACTGATTTCGCACGCAAAAGAATCGGGATATAAAATTGTGTGTCACACCAACAGCACCGACTGTTATTCGATTGCAGACCGGTTTTCCGATGACATAATATCACGAAAAGCCGACGGTTCAAAAGATGTAAATGATATGGGCTGGAGCGGTGGCCGTATGTACAACTTATGCCCCAAAGCGGCGGAGAAGTTCGCAAAAGAGGACTTGCCAAAGGTGGCAAAGCTCGGTTTTGAGGGCTTGCACTATATCGATGTAATGTCGGTGATTCCGTTAAGGTGGTGCCATTCAAACGAACACGAATCCAATCCGAACGAAACACTTGAACATTATAACAATATTATGAGTATGTGCCATACACTGTTCGGCGGGTTTGCGTCCGAAGGGGTGTTTGATTTTGCGGCAAAATACCTGGATTACGGCTTATATGTCTCGTGGCCGCCTGTTGATGACGATATGCTCGATGAAATTATTCCGCTTTGGAATATTGTGTATCACGGAATAATTTTGTCCAACCCGACAACGGACACCGTTAATTTTCCGATAAAGGATAAAAAGAATTTGCTGACTGTTGCCGAGTACGGCGCAAGACCGTCTTTTTATATATATTCAAAGTTTATGAATGGCGGAAATCAAGACGATTGGCTCGGTGTTGAAGATTTGACGATAGGAACGCCCGAAACTATGCATTTTGCGGCAAGAAAAATTAAAGAGGGTTGTGATTCCGTTAATGATATAACGGCATTGCAGACAGAGTTCATAACAAAACACGAAATAGCCGAGAACGGTATACATAAAGTATTATATTCATCGGGCAGACAGGTTATTGTCGATTATTTAAACGAAACATTCAAGGTTATTGACTGAATTTAATCATATGTAATTCAATATTGTAAAAAATATCCGAGTACATCGGATATTTTTTATTTCGGTGCATATGCTTTAATATATTCAGGCGAAAATAACTTTTGTGTCCGCGAGTGTAAAAGTCTGAACACAGGAGAGTTTTTTGATGATTGAAATATGCGCAAAAAGGTGATATTATGTATGTAATAAAGCTAAAAACCATTATAATCTATTTGCTTGTTATTTCGGTTTGTATTTCGCTCGCTTGGGTTGCGAATACACACGCTTTGTCGACAGCCGCAAAAGAGGATGAAACGGATGGCAGAGTTCCGATGCCGATACTTATGTACCATTCGGTTTGCGAAAGCGGCGGAAAACAAAGTAAGTTTGTTGTAAGCTCAGATGCGGTCGAGGAGGACTTGAAATATATAAGTGAAAACGGGTATACACCGATAAGCTCGGCGGATTTAATTGCGTATGTCAACGGCGATGTCGAACTTCCGCAAAAGCCGGTTATGCTCACTTTTGACGATGGTTATTATAATAATTATTGTTATGTTTATCCTTTGCTTAAAAAGTATAACGCAAAGGCTGTTATATCCATAATCGGTAAGTATACCGATCTGTACAGTGAGGGCGAAAAAGAAAATCCGCTGTATTCGCATATTACTTGGAACGAGGCGCGAGAGATGATAGAATCTGGTTTGGTTGAGATTGAAAATCACAGCTATAACTCACATACAACAGATAAAGGAAGAAACGGAACAAAGAAAAAAAGCGGCGAATCCGCCGAGGCATACAGCAATTATTTTCATAATGACATCGGCAGGTTGCAGGAAGAAATAAATCAAAACTTGGGTTATTATCCGCAATTGTTCGCATATCCTTTCGGCAGCATAAGCAATGCGTCATATGACATACTGAAAGAAATGGGGTTTAAAGTAACTCTGTCTTGTGAAGAAAAGGTAAATTATCCCGAACCGAACAACCCTGACAGCCTTTATATGCTCGGTCGTTATCTGCGTACCGATAAAAGGTCGGCGGCAAAAATATTGTCAAAAATGAAATAATATTAGCGATAGTTATAAAATCAACCGCCAAATTATATGCCGTGTCGCTTGTTTTGTGATTTAGATAAATGCCGCTTGCAATTATTGTTACCTTTAATTCTCCCGAGTGTGCGGCGGCTCTTCAATACATCAAGGATTTAAAATGGAAATATGACGTTCTTCCTCAAAACACACTCATAAACGGAGATGAATTTTCAAAAATTTTTGCCAGCGGAAATGCAGGAATGGAAATTGCAGCAGGTGATATTCCGAGAAAGGTTGTATCATTCGGTATGACGCCCGACCAACTTGGTATTATGGCAATGCCGAGAGGACCTAAACAGCACGTAACGCTGATGGGCGGCGGCGTTTGGAATGTTAAAGGCGGTTCAACAGAGGATCAGATAGATGCAGCGATACGCTGGATAGAATTAACAACGAATTATAAAGCAACAGATAATTTTATTACGAATAAAAGAAACTCATTGAAAAAGGATATTGAGGCGGGAAAGCTTGTCGGAATAAAAAGTATGAGTGTTTGGTCACAGAATGCGGAATCCGTAAAGGCTGAAAATTCACTAATTGATGAGTATGCAAATTCTAACATTAATCATGTGAAGCTTTACAATGATTTTGTTGCTGACTGCCCGGCAAAGATTCAACCGGAAGAACCGGTATGTGCTCAGGAATTGTATGCTACACTCGATAACTGTATCCAAGAGGTGTTGGTAAATAAAGATGCGGATTGTGCTGATGTTCTTGAAAAAGCAAATGCGGATTTCCAGGTAAATTATCTCGACAACGTTGATTATTAATGTTATTAAAAACATTTTAAAGGCAGTTATTAATAATGTCAATGGTGGTTTTATATTGAACAGGATAGCGACCTTACAATAATTATTAAAACGCATCTTCTAAACGAATAGTCATAGGATAGGAGGTGCGTTTTCCGTTACAGATGTTAAGTTGTGTGTGAGCAGTAAACTTTTATACGCTGAAAAACTCATATTTTTTATTCAATTACATATTGTAAACGGAATTTTGGTATGCTATAATTTTTAAAACGCAATAGATAATCAGAGGTTGAATTATGAATATAACAGATAAAAAATTTTTTTGCAAAGCAAAGCCTGTCTGGGCTAAAGAATTATCCGAGCAAATTAACTGTTGTATTGAACTTGAATGTAAGCTGAAATATGAACCTGTTACGGAACTGTATATAACAGGAGCAACATTTTTTCAAGTCTTTATTAACGGGAATCTTATCCATTACGGACCTGCGAGAGTTGCCGACGGCTATGCGGCAGTTGATATAATTGATCTGTCCGAAAAAATATCGGACAAAAACGGCGATAATATATTATTAATAAGGGCAATGGGATATAATTGTCCGTCTTTTGCTTGTGTTTCACACACGTCATTTGTTTGTGCCGAAGTGCGCACCGGCAATACGATCGTTGCTGCCACGGGGGAAAACGGTTTTTGCGGATACATCAATAATCAGCATCTTAGATACACAGAGAGGTATTCCTATCAAAGACATTTTTGCGAAAGCTGGGATTTTACAAAAGAGAGAACCGAATGTGAATTGGAGTTATTGGACTGTGATGTTAATTTGATATGGAGAGAAACGGTTTATCCGATTCTTAACAAAATATCCGCCGACGATACATATCAAATCGGGAAAATCATAAAAACCGACAGTGAACGAACGGAGCCGTTTAGCTTCGTTTCAAATCCGAATGATGGATTTTTCCATTTTGCGAAATCAGAAATTGAATCAAGAGCGTACGATGAATACATAAAAACAGAGGTATATCTTGCTAATAAGACGAATATGGATTTTGTCGAATTGGAAGAACAACAATGTGTAAGATGGGATTTCGACGAAATTCAGGCAGGCTTTTTCTGTATTAATGTTAATGTTCTCAAAGCGGCAAGAATAGTGCTTGCATTTTCCGAGCAAAAAACAAATAACGGTCAGCTCGATATGAAGCAGCTTAATTCGCATAATGTGATTGAGTGGAATTTGCCGAAAGGAACTCATACGCTTTGGAGCTGTGAGCCATATACAGCCAAATATGCCGAAATTCTTATTTTTGACGGCATTGCGGATGTGCGAAAGCCTGAAATGTACGAGCTTGCTTTTCCTGACTCGCTAACAGAGAAGTTTGAATTGAAAGATGAAACGGAAAGCGAAATATATCGGGCAGCTGTCAGAACGTTCAGGCATAATGCGTTGGACATCTTTATGGACTGTCCGTCACGAGAACGTGCCGGGTGGCTGTTTGACAGTTATTATACAGCAAAAGCGGAATATTCGTTTACGGGTAAAACATTAACGGAGGACGCTTTTTTAAAAAATTATATTTTAGGCGGCGAGAGAACGCAGGGCGACGGAATGTTAAATATGTGTTATCCGTCCGACGTATTCTCAAAAGGATTTATACCTCAATGGTCAATGTGGTATGTAATAGAAGTGGATGAATATATAAATATGAGAAACGGCAAAATACATCCGAATAAATTCAAACCATCCGTAAGCGGACTTATTAATTGGTTTTTAAAATACGAAAATGAATTTGGATTGTTGGAACGGCTTGACGGATGGAATTTTGTTGAATGGTCAAAGGTGAATGAGAGAGTTTGGGATATAAGCTGGGCAACAAATATGCTTTATTCAAAAGTTCTTGAAATTTCCGCTAGGCTGCTTGAAAATAATGATTTAAAAGAAAAGTCGGAAAAGCTCAAAGAAACAATTCGGCATATGGCATTTGACGGAAAATTGTTCAGAGACAGGGCGATGCGAACGGAAAACGGCGATATTAAAAATACAGATGAATTGTCAGAGGTAACACAATACTATGCATTGACGTTTGACATTGCCGATATTCATATGTCAAAATATTCTTATATGAAAAATATGGTTTTAAATGTGTTTGGTACAGAAAACGCAGATGGAGAACTTATTGAAAAAGCTAACGCAATGCCGGGATTGTATTTAAGAATGGAGCTTCTGTTAAGATACGGAATGAAAGAAAAACTATTATCGGAAATAAAAGATTATTTCGGTGCAATGGCAAAAGAAAGCGGCACGCTTTGGGAACACAAAAACGGTAACGGGAACCGAGATCACGGCTTTGCGTCATATGTCGGAGCAGTAATAAAGGATATATCCGAACCAAAATGAGAACAAAACTTGACATTTTAACAATGATGTAGTATAATTGTATCAGTTTTGTAACAGAAAGGGTTTTATAATGCCTTCATATTTAACGGATAAAAAGATAGACAATTTAAAAAAAGAAGTGAAAAATCTCGAAAATATCACCGTTATAGCTATTGAGAATTTAGAGAGCGCGCTTGACCGCTATAAGACCGACAACACCGAGAGCATCAAAGAATGTGAAAAAGCCATTGAAATATATTCAATGGTGCAGCGCGACTTAAACGATGATATACGAAAGCTGATGTAATATGCGTCATAAATTTAAACAACCTTTTTAAAACCTCAATCAGCCGAGCCGATTCTTTTTGTATTCGCTCGGCGTGTATCCTGTGTATTCCTTAAAACGGCGTGAAAAATAGAATTGTGAAGAAAAGCCGCACAGGTATGAGGTTTCTTCGACCGACTTTTTGTAATGCAGCAAGAGATTTTTTGCTTTTTCGATTCTCAGTGAATTTATATAGCTGTTCGGAGACATACCCGTAACACGCTTTATATCTCGGCGGAGCTGTGATTCGCTTATATAAAATTTTTTAAGCAAGGATTGTATGCTGAGCGTGCTGTCGGAATAATTATTGTTTATATATTCCAACACTTTTTCCGAATTTTTTGTATCCGAGGGAAAACGCAGCATAAGTATGTCGCACAAAAGTCTGTACAGCATAGATTTACACATCATTTCAGATGTCAGATAATTCTTATTCCATACGGATAATACTTTGTCGAATTTTTCTTTATACAGCTCAAAGTTGCCGCTATGCGTGACAATCGGAATGGAAAGATCAGTGAATTTTGGAGTGTCGGTTGTTTTAAAGTCAATTACGTAACAGTCAACAGGCTCATCGGTAAGCCTGACTCCGGAATACGGTATATTATCGGAAAAGCTTAATATATCCCCCTTTTGGGCATAGAGGTATTCGTTCCCGTAATGATATTTCACGTTTCCGCAGGTTAAAAATACAAGCCCGTTCGCGTGTCTTTTTTCGTATACTTGTCTTTTCCATTGGGGCGAACTGTAAAAATAGACAGTTTTTATACTTGTTATGTTAAGATTAAAGCTATCCATATATAATATTTCCCTTTGTTTATTTTATATGTTTATTATAACCTATTATAAAAATAAATCAAGTCTTTTTGTGATTAATTATGGGATATAGTGTAAAAATGACTGAAAAGTATATATTTATGACTGATTTAAATATGTGAAATTATTAAATTATATGTTACACTGAATTTGTCAAAAAGAATAAAGGAGATGCTGATATGTGGGGATGTTTTGAGTCAAACAGAGAATTTATCAAAAATGAATATAAAGACAGCAGCCGAAATATAAAATGCGGAATGAATGAGGCTGATCTCATAGGCGGATGTGAGATTTTGATTAAATCGCAGATAAATGAGCCGAGGTCAATTCAAAAAGCAAAGCTTTTTGAATATATTCTGGAAAATGCCGAAATAGAAATATGTCCGTATGACTTTTTTGCAGATAAAATCAATCATTCAAATCTCATATCAGAACAAAGAGATAAGTGGCGAATCGAAATCGAAGAAACAAAAATAAATAAGCTTGTTGACAAAAATGCGGCGGCGTGCAAAAACCTCGCCTATACGGGAGAGGTTGATTTTTCACATACTGCACCGGATTGGAAAAATGTCTTGGATTTTGGAATTGCCGGTATTCTTGATAGGATAAAAAAGTATGCTCAAAAACCCAATCTTACTGAAAAACAGCGTGTTTTCTATAAGTCCTGTGAGATTGAATATTCAGCAATTATAACTTATATGAAAAGAATGTCGGCTCTTGCGAAAAGCAATGCTGAAATTAATCCGAATTTAGAACTTTTGGCTAAGACGCTTGATAATCTGTGTGTTGCCGCACCGAAAACCTTGCATGAAGCAATGGAGCTTACGTTTGTTTTATATTATATTCAAACCTATGTTGAATGTGTGAATGTCCGAACTCTCGGAGCAATAGACAGGCTGTATTATAAGTTTTATGCAGGCGATCTGGAAAGCGGAAATTATACAAAGGAACAGCTGTGCGAGCTCATAAGATACTTTTTGTACAGAATGGGCGCCATTGATGCGATTGCAAATACGCCGATTTGCCTTTGCTCAACCGATACACAGGAAAATACAATTATAAATGATTTGACATATGTGATAATAGATGAGTACGGAAAGCTCAACATTGCCGATCCGAAACTGCATATCAGATACAATGAACGGTTTCCGAAGAAACTTTTGAACATACTGCTCAGACTTATCCGAAGCGGAAACAACAGCATTGTATTTATGAATGATGATATAGTGATTAATGCGCTCAAAAAGTTGGGAATTGATGAGAATGATGCCATCGATTATGTTCCTGTGGGGTGTTATGAACCGGCTGTTTTCAGACGTGAGGTTCCGTGCTCTTGCAGCGGCAGAATTAATCTTTTAAAAGCGATTGAACTTGCGATGACGGGCGGATATGATATGATTACGGGAGAGCTGCTGTGCAAGGAATCCGCAAAGAGTGAGATACCCGAAACATTTGATAGGTTTAAAGAGCTTGTTGAGACAGTGGTAAAGTGTTTTGTCGACAGCACAACAGAGCTGATAAACGGGTACGAAAAAAATTATATTGACATTAATCCCGCACCGCTGTTTTCGGGAACATTCGATGAATGTTTGGCAAGCGGCAAGGATTCATATGAGGGCGGGGTAAAATACAATAACACCTCGATAAACCTTTTGGGGCTTGCAAGTGCGGTGGATTCGATGCTTGCCGTAAAGTATGCGGTATATGATAAAAAAATCGTTTCGTTAAAAGAATTTACGGAAATTTTGAAGAATAACTGGAAGGACAACGAAAAGCTACGATTAATCATGAGCCGCAGGTGCGAAAAGTATGGGAATAATACCTCTGAGGCAAACGAGCTTGCGGTATGGATTTCCGAATATGCCGCCGACTTGATTAACGGCAGAGAAAACGGCCGCGGCGGCGTGTATCGTTGCGGAATGTTCAGTATCGATTGGTACGCTTCATTCGGCGGCGTTACGGGTGCGTCTGCTGACGGAAGGTTTGCAAAAGAGCCTTTGTCAAAAAATATCTGTACTGTTATCGGCAAGGACAAAAACGGCGTGACGGATATAATCAATACTGTGACAAATATTGATTATACAAAATTCCCGAACGGCGCAGTTTTTGATGCAATGCTGCATCCGTCGGCGATTTCCGGTGATGACGGACTCGAAGCGGCAATAGGGTTGTTAAAGACTTTTATGAAAAAAGGCGGTATGGCGTTTCAGTTAAACGTTTTAAATCCGCATATATTGAAAAAGGCGCAGAAAAATCCAAAGATGTTTGAAACACTTCAGGTCAGACTTTGCGGTTGGAATGTTTACTTTGTTAATTTGTCGGAAAGAGAACAAAACGAATTTATTAAAATGGCGGAGAATACAGCGGAATGAGTGATAAAATATACGGAAGAATTTTTGATATAAAGAGATTTGCGATACATGACGGCAAGGGAATACGAACGACTGTGTTTTTGAAAGGCTGCCCTTTAAAATGCGAGTGGTGTCATAATCCGGAAGGAATATCCCCGCATCCGCAGCTTGCTTACACAATGGAAAAGTGTGTTAATTGCGGTGAATGTGTAAATGCGTGCAAAAGCGGTGCGCATAAGATGATTAACGGCGCACACACTTTAAATTTGTCGGTGTGCAGGGCTTGCGGCGAATGTGAGAGCGTATGTCTCGGCGGTGCATTAAAGTTCTACGGAAGGAGTGTGACGCCGGAGGACACGGCGGAAATTATTCTTAAAGACAAATGCTTTTATGACATAAGCGGCGGAGGCGTAACCCTTTCGGGTGGCGAATGTCTTATGCAAAGCGAATTTTGTCTTGAGATTATGAAAGTTCTGAAAGCAAACGGCGTTTCGTGCTGCGTCGATACAAGCGGATGCGTTCCGAGGGAAAATATCGAAATGGTTATCAATAATACAGAAATGTTCTTGTATGACATAAAATTTATTGACGAAAATTTACATAAAAAATATACCGGCAAAAGCAATAAGATTATTTTGGATAATCTTTTATACATAAATAAAATCGGTGTTCCGACAGAAATCAGAATACCTGTAATACCGACCGTGAATTGCGGCGAAGCGGAGAAAATATCTGAATTTTTGACGGATTTAAGATGTATAACGGCGGTCAGACTTTTAAGATATAATAATCTCGCAGGTTCAAAATACCTGCGCTGTGCAATGAAAAATACAATGCCGAATGTTGCGCCGCCGACGGATGACGAAATAAAGAAGTTTGCCGAACCGTTTATAAAACGAAAAATAAAAATAATTATATAATGTTGATACGGGCGAGGAGGATTCGCTTGTGATAGGTCAGGCATACAGCAATTTCAATGAGTTCGGAATATCGCTCACACCCGATGAGAGCAAGACCGAAACATATCGGTTTAAAACCCAGAATTTATCAACAGCGGTCGGGCTTTGCGAAACGGCGATTGCAAAAACAATCCGCGAAGCGCAGAGCAAGAGGATTTAGAACATTTGAAGGATACGCATGTATTGTTTATCTTGTTGTCGGCAAGTTAAATTTATCGTGTCCTAACCCTTTTTCTTAACTTTTCACGGTAAGAAGAAAAGAATAACATATCACTTGACATATGTTTGTATTATGTTATAATACAAACATATGCTAAATATTTATGAGGTGAACGCTATGGATAATTTTGTTGAAGCATTGCTTGCGGACAAATGTAATACCGACTATATTCCCAAAGAGGACGATTGGTTTGAAGGGCTAATCGGTGATTGGAGTTTTATATGGAAAGGCTCGGACGGACGCGAGGTTGAGGGAGAATGGTTTTTCAGAAAGGTTTTGGAAGGCTGTGCGATAGAGGATATTTTTATATCTCCGTCAAGAAAAACACGAGAGATAAATCCGCAGCCCGACGGTGAATACGGTGCTGCTTTGAGAGTATACAACCGCGAAAAAAGATGTTATGATATGACATATGTCTGTCAAAGATATACGGTTCATCTCGTTGTACATAAAAAGGACGGAAAAATCCAATGCGAGGTAATACCGAGCGACCCAAATCAAAAAGAGAGGGATAAGTGGGTGTTTGCCGAAATAACACCCGATAGTTTTCATTGGCAAAATATTACCGTTTTAAGTGATGACACAGAGAGAATAAACGCCAATATTTACGCCACACGAATTTAATTTAAAATCCGTATTCTGAGATTTATCAAAGAATATGGATTTTTTTTATTTATAGATATGTTAAAATTTCATTAAATTTTTTCCAAAAGGTTGAAATATCCTCTGAGCTGTGCTAAAATCATATATGTATGTAAAAAATGATAAGCTGAATTTACAAATACAACTTTAGGATGGTTTATGTGAAATTATTATATAGATTTATTATTTGGACAGTGATGACAGCCGTAATATCAGGATGTTCTTTCGGTTCCCTCAATACGGCTTTTGCTGATGAAAACGCTGCGGTGACAAAATTGGACGCGGTATCGCTTTTAAGCCGAGTTTTACCGGCGTGGAACGATGCGCCCGTGTTTGATGATACATATGATAAAACGGCGGCGTATTATCGAAGTATGAAAATACTTGATGCCGAATATAACAATGTGTTTATGCCCGAAAAACCTCTTACCACAGAGGAATTTCTTGTAATGCTGAAACGTGCATTGGATATATCTGCGCCTGACTTGTTTTATGACAATCAAAATATTAAGTGGCACTATGACCAAAACGAAATCTCGGCCGAATACCAAAGTCAGATTGCCTTTTTATCGGCTGTCGGAGTGTATAACAATTCGGGGTATCTGCATCCCAAGGCAATAATTTCACAAGGAATGGCATCATATTATGTCGGACTCGCCATTCATGCTCAGGATTACGGCAAACGCAGCAAAAGCGGAAGATTGTATAACAAACGCCCGCCGATATTGATGTATCACGTCATAGATGCGCCGTCGGGCCCGTATCCGTATGTTTATGTAAGTGAATATAACTTTGAGCAACAGATAAAATATTTCTATGACAACGGGTACACGTTTTTGTATCCGGAAGAGGTCTCTCTTGCAGATAACATAAAAAAATCCGTTGTTATTACATTTGATGACGGTTATACTCAAACGTACGAAAAAGCTTTGCCGATACTGAAAAAATATAACGCAAAAGCGACATTGTTTATGATTTCGGATTATATAGGAACTGAAAATTACTGTACGGCGGAACAATTGTTTGAAATGAGCGACAGCGGTGTATTCAGAATTTATTCGCATACACAAAATCATAAAAATCTGACCGAGATTTCCGAAGAAGAAATTGCAAATGAGTTTGCCGCTTCGAACGATACGATATATAATATTACAAAAAGAGAGGTCACGGCGATTGCATATCCTTATGGTTTGTTCAATGATGCAGTGTTAAGACAGGCAAGACGATACTACCGTGAAGCGTTTTCGGTTGTGAACAAAGGAAGAGGCTCTGTTTATGAAATACCGAGAACCACTATCGATGATTCGATAAGCATATTGAGATTTCCGCTTTTTTTAATGTAAGAGATTGAGCATAACGAAGTTTAAATAAGAAAGGTTTGTGATGAAAATGCTGAAAAAATCACTTATTGAATTTATTTTTGAAGCGGCGTCAATCGAACGCTGGAACGACCATATCAGACCGTCAAGAGGGTTCAGCGAACTTGATAAACAATCGCATAAAATGATTTATGCGTACATACTGGCTAAAATTGACGGAAATGTTGATATGGATAAACTGATTGAGGGAGGAATTTTCGAATTTTTCCACCGCCTTGTTTTGACAGACATAAAACCGCCCGTTTTTCATAAATTGATGAAAAAAATGGGGCGTGAGCTCAATCGCTGGGCGCTTGATACCGTTAAACCCAACATCATAAACATTCCGCATAACTTTTATCAAAAAATGGAAACATATTTTATGGACAAAAATTATGCCGAACATGAAAAGAGAATTTTAGAAGCGGCTCATTATCTTGCGACAAAATGGGAATTCGATATTATATATGATATGTGCCGTAACTATTACGGAATAGACAGTACACGCGCGGAAATAGACAATAAACTCAATTCATTCAAAGGATTAAAGTGTTTCGATACATTTATAGCGAATAATAATTACCGCGGATTTACGGGTTTGTTGGGTGAGCTGCGTTTTCAACAGCGTTGGTCGAGGTCACCGAGAATCCCTGAAACCTCGGTAATTGGACATATGTTAATTGTTGCGATTTTGGCTTATTTGTGTTCGTGCGAAACAAATGCGTGTGCAGCAAGGATAACAAATAACTTTATTGGCGGACTATTTCATGATATTCCCGAGGTATTGACTCGCGATATTGTTTCGCCCGTTAAAAATTCGGTTAAAGGCTTGGACGAAATCATAAAAGGTATAGAACAAGAACAGATGCAAAGCATCTTGTATCCGCTTATCCCCGATGATTGGCAAAAAGAAATCGAGTATTACACCAATGATGAATTCAGCAACAAAATTATGCTGAATGACAAAGCAATTATTGTTTCGTTCGAGGATATGGACAAAAAATACAATTCTGCTGAATTTAAACCTGTTGACGGCGAATTAATCAGAGGGTGCGACCATCTTGCGGCTTGTATAGAAACATATTTTTCACATATTTACGGCATTACAACCAACGCTCTTCAGAGCGGAAACCGTATGCTCAGACAAAAGTACGATAATGCCGTTATATGCGGCGTTGAGTTCGGCTCACTTTTTGATTATTTCGGGATTTAATTTCACAAAATCACCTCTTTGACATATGATGTACAAAGGGGTGATTTTTTTATGAATACATTCTTATTTATTATTTTATGCGTTTTTGCGTTATACGGAGCTTTTAACACGGTATATGAGTTATTGTTTCGCGGAATAAAGCCCAAATATGACTCCGTACATATTTTTAAAACTATGATTATCGATGATTTTGATAAAGCCGAAGCGTACATAAGATATTGTTCTGCCAAAGGCGAGAGAGATGAAAATATTGTAATTCTATGTCGAAAAGATGATTGCGAGACGGAAAAAGAAGCATACATTCTTTCGAACCAATTTGATTTTGTTACGGTTTTAAACAAAGATGAATATATTTGGGTTATTAATAAGGCGCTCGAAAGATAACGTTTTATCGATTTGTAAATTACGGTGAATTCCAAAATAACAAAATTATGAATACAATGCTCGGATTATTCATAATATATGATAGGACCGCTCGGGCGGAAATAATAAAGAGGGTGACGAATTGATTTACAGATTCAGCGAAATCAGAGCAAAAGAAGTAATACATATAACAGATGGAGAACGAATAGGATTTATTTCGGATCTTGAAATAGATTTTGAGACAGGTAAAATAATTTCGCTGTGTATTCCCGGCGCTTACAAAATGCTTGGATTGTTCGGCAAGGAACAAGAACGCACAGTCAAATGGGATGACATTAAAAAAATCGGCGATGACCTTATAATTATAGACGGAAAACCGAGTGTAACTGAATTTAAATGAAATAAGATTTAAAATTATGTAAAACACAGCAGAAATACACAGGGGACAACCGAATGAGGTTGCCCCCTAAAAATATGTAGCTTTTATTTATATTTAAACGATCCTTCAAAACAGTGTTTATTAACAGTGTTTGTAACACAAAAGAAACTTGACAATCGAACAAAAGAGTGGTATAATTTAAATATATTAATTTCGCTAAATATAAGTTTAGCGAAATTAGATAGAGGATGCTAAGGAGAAATACCAATGAGTACATATATTAATCCGCGTAAGCCGTCAAAAACGCTCTACAGCGATTGCCCCGAAATATTGACTAAATTTTTAAACTATATAAAAGCAATTCGAAATTTATCCGACCGAACCGTAAACGGGTATTATTTGGATTTGAGAACGTTTTTCAGATTTCTTAAAATGACATCGTTTGGAATCGATTTTGATGAGTTTAACACAATAACAATTTCGGATATTTCGGTTGATTTAATTAAAAACGCATCCGCCGAGGACATTTATGAATATTTGTCATTCTGTGCCGGTGCGCTTGAAAACGCTCCTGCCGCGCGTTGCAGAAAATTGTCTGCAATTAAAAGTTTTTATAAATACTATACTACGAAATCAAATTTATTTGAGAATAATCCTGCGCTCGATATAGAAACGCCGAAAAAACCTAAAAAACAGCCCAAATTTTTGAGCTATGATGAATGCTTAGACTTGTTAAAAGCCTCGGCGTCCACGACCTCAAAAGAACGCGATATTTGTATGGTTGCTCTTTTTTTAAATTACGGAATGCGATTATCGGAACTCGTGAATATCAATATTTATGATATTCACGATGACAAAATTCGCATAATCGGAAAAGGCAACAAGGAAAGATTTGCATACTTGAATGAGTTTTGCAGAAAAACCGTTGACGATTATCTCAAAGTGCGCAAAGAAATGAATAATATAAAAGACAAAAATGCTTTGTTTTTATCCAAACGCGGCACGCGCATAACCGGCAGACGGGTTGAACAGATTATCGAATCGTTGTTAAAGACGGCGGGGCTTGATGGTCTGGGATATTCTGTTCATAAACTCAGGCATACCGCAGCAACTCAGATGTACAGGTCAGGTGCCGCCGATATGATGACTCTCAGAGAAATTTTAGGACACGCCAATATTGCAACAACGGAAATTTATACGCATATAGCCGAAAGCCAAGTTGTCTCCGCTATTGAAAACACGCCTATGAATATTGAGCTTGAAGCGATTGAAAAAGTGAACAATTCGGACAACAATCACTGATTTTTATTATCAGTGATTGTTGTCCCTTGCAAACAAATTTCTCAGCGCAGAAATAAGCTCTGTATAATAAAATCTGTCGGACATTATAAATGAAAATGCAACATCGCAAAACAAATCACACAATTTTTCGATGCAATCATTTATCGCAAATTTTGTAAAGCCCTCAATACTGATAATTTCGTTTTCTCGGGTAAATGATGTCAGGCGATTTGCAATTTCTTGCTTTACACCCTCACCCTCTGATGAATTTAATTGTTCCGATACTATCTCAACCAAAAGCTCTTTTTCGATATTTGACAGTTCTTCACCGAAATCATCAATTAAATCGAGGGTAAAAAACAGGTAAATATTTTCCGTAACATACGATGCGAATGCATATGCGGCATAATCAAAAAATTCAATATTTACGGTTATATAATATCCCTTTTCGTTACTGTCGAATTCTATCGTATTTTCTGAATTTGTTTTTTCATAAATATACATTTGTATAACATCCGCCAACGGTTCAGAGTTTTCTTTTGATTTGAGTGTTATTTTCTCAAACAAATTAATTGCCTCCGATATTGATTTGATATTCAGAATGAAATTATGCTTCCGAAATCATATAATTCTTTTTCGGAAAGAGTTATTATTTTTAGATTTGTTTTATCAATTATTTTTTTGAGTTCTTCGGTTTTTGTTATTCTTCCGCATAACAAAATGTTCTCCCCGCACCTTCCCGATGCTCCGCCGATAAAACCGTATTCAAATCCGTCAAGCCGAACAGAACCGGGGGTCAGTAAGTAAACCTTTATATCATCGGCTGTGTTGCGTACCGTTTTACAGATTCCCGAATCCTCGGTTATAAAAGCATTGTCCGCAATCGGGCAGACATTGCATTTTGTATATCCTTGTTTAACATTAATGATTCGATAACCGTTTTTATTATAATAATCAAGGATTGTTTTTTCGGCATACATAGTGTTACATATAACGGTCCTTCCGAGCCTTACAATATTATATGCACAGTTTTTGGGATAGGTGAATCCTATATTGGATATACCTTTTTCAATATTTATTGTATGGGGCAAGATGCTTTTATAATACTCATAAACCTCGGGTGCGGTGACCACAGTTTTATCCGAAATAAAATGAATCTGCAAGTCGGGGTGCGAGTTAATACTTTTATCCTGAGTATTGACCTCAATTGACGGATATACTTTTCCGTATTTTTTCAAATTGTTTACCATAATCTCGGGCATTTTTTTATCAACTATAAAATTCACCGTTACTCCACCTTTTGTGTGATTAAAGTTTTTGAGACCGAGTTTAATTTAAATAATCCAAAACAAACCCGACAAAAACTTTTACACCCGTTTTCAGACAGTTTTCATCTATATCAAATGACGAATGATGTATCAGGCTGACAATCCCGAGACTTTTGTTGCGGCATCCGAGTTTAAACAAAACAGACGGTCTGTTTTGAGAAAAATAGGAAAAATCCTCACCTGCCATTGTCGGCGCACCGCCCCAGACACATTTATCTTTGCCAATGGAACGGCACGCGGAATCGTATACATCTTCAGCAAGCTTTTCGTCATTTATAAGCGGCGGAAAAAGTTCGGTATATTCATATTCGCACTCTGCGCCGAACGTTTTGCAAATCCCCTCTGCTGTTTCACCTATTCTTTTTTTCAAAAAACCGCGTACTTCATTTGTAAGCGAACGAGCAGTTCCTTGAATTTCAACCGAGTCGGGAATGATATTCGTTGCACTTCCGCCATGAATTGAACCTACGCTTATGACAGCGTTGTCAAATGGGTCTGTTTCGCGGCTGATTAAGTTATTTAATGCCTGAATAATGCTTGCGCTTATCATAATCGGGTCGATGCAATTATGCGGTTCCGCGCCGTGTCCGCCTTTGCCTTTAACCGTTATTCTAAAGTCATCGGGCGATGCATAAAGCGAACCGGGTTTTACACGAATTGTTCCGCAATCCAAATCGGAATCGCAATGCAGAGCAACACACACATCCGTATGCGGATTTTCGAGAACCCCCTCTTCTATCATCGGCAAAGCGCCTCCGCTTGTCTCTTCGCCGGGCTGAAAAACAGCTTTTACAACTCCGCCGAATTTGTCTTTAAAATTATTCAAAATTTTGCATACGCCGAGCAAGACGGCAACGTGTGCATCGTGTCCGCAGGCGTGCATTACATTCTTATTTTGTGATTTATACGGCTTGTCCGAAACCTCGTCAATCGGAAGAGCATCCATATCCGCACGGATAAGGATGGACTTCATTGATTTGGATTCAATGTTTTTATTGCCGTATATATATGCGCAAATGCCGTTCTCGGCAATCCCGGAAACATATTTTATTCCCATTTCATCAAGCTTTTTTTGAATAAAACTTGATGTATTATATTCACGGAAGGATAATTCGGGATGCATATGAATATATCTGCGGTTTTCTTTTAACTCTGCTTCAATTCTATTTATTTGTTCTGATATTTCGCTGTTTATGCTCATAATTTAAATCCCCTTATCATTCTTATTATGAAAATAGTTATAAACATTTTCGGCGGAACGCTTGTCTATAACCTCGCTGAGTTCCTCAATCGATGATTCGCTTATTCTCTTTATGCTCAAAAATGTATTTAAAAGCTTTTTGCGTTTTGCCGCACCTATCCCGTTTATTCCCTCGAGTTCAGATACAACAGACGCTTTTTCGTGTCTTTTGCGGAATGTCTCTATTGCAAAGCGGTGAACTTCTTCCTGCATCCCGTATAAAAATCTGAATAACGCGCTGTCTTTATCGACCTTGTATTCAATTTTATCATCGGTAACGGCTCTCGTGCGGTGCTTGTCATCTTTAACCATACCAAACACATTTATATCTTCGCCAAGCGTTTCACAAAGCAATCGCACAGCCGAAACATGACCTTTTCCTCCGTCCAAAAGAATCAAATCGGGCAGGGGTAAAAATTTTGCATCTTCCTCTGCGAGTGTGCCGTTTTTAATTTCTTCGCTTTCTTTATAGGCACGATTTATTCGTCTTGCAATGACTTCTTTCGTACTTTCGTAATCATCCGCACCCTCAACAGTCTTAATGTTAAACTTGCGATAAAGCTTTTTTATCGGTTTTGCATTATTGTACACAACGCAAACACCTACGCTTTCCGCACCCGAAATATTCGATATATCATACGATTCGATTCGAAACGGAGGTGTCGGCAGTGATAACATACTCATCAGCTCACTTAAAACGTCATTGCTGTCGGTAAGCTCTTTATTACGCTTGAAAATATGTTGTCTGAGCGATTCTTTTGCGTTTTTGATAACCGTTTGAACAAGCTTTGCTTTTTCGCCCTTTTGCGGAACGATAAGATTTATTTTATGACCGGTCTTTGAACTCAGCCATTCCTGAATTTCGTCCGCATCAGAAATCTTTTCGCATAAAAGTATCTCTTTCGGAATATTTGTTGCCATGAAATAATATTGTTTGACGAATTCCGAAAGTATTTCCGAGACGGTTGAGTCCATATCGTTCAATATGAAATGCTCTGAACCTTGTATTTTTCCGCCGCGCATATAGAATATCTGAATACATGACTCAATTTCTCCTTTGAAAACACCGATTATATCGCGGTTGTCATCGCGCGTCATAATCATTTTCTGTCTCTCACCGAGTGATTCCAAAGCCTGTATCTTATCTCTGTATCCTGCTGCTTTTTCGAATTCAAGATTATCCGATGCAATGTGCATTTCTTTTGTAAGCTCAGCCGTTATATCGTCATAATGACCGTCAAGAACAGCCGAAATATGATTGAATGACTCTCTATAATCTTCTTGTGAAATCATTCCGCAGCACGGCGCGGAACATTGACCTATATGATAATACAGACACGGCTTTTGTGTTTGTCTGTCGGCCGAAATCTTTTTTGTACAGCTTCGCACCTTAAAAATCTTTTTAATGGTGTCAATTGCCGACTTGACGTTATATGAACTCATATACGGTCCGAAATATTTTGAACCGTCCCTGATAACGCGGCGCGTCATACAAATTCGCGGAAATTCCTCGCCCAAAGTTATTTTTATATACGGATATTGTTTATCATCTTTAAGCAGGATATTATATTGAGGTCTGTATTTTTTTATAAGATTGCATTCAAGAATCAAAGCCTCAACTTCGCTGTCCGTGACAATA
The DNA here is from genome assembly GCA_900545865.1 of uncultured Eubacteriales bacterium. Lineage (GTDB taxonomy): Bacteria > Bacillota > Clostridia > Monoglobales > Monoglobaceae > UMGS1820. The sequence goes on along the minus strand of URAN01000003.1, from coordinate 6,251 downwards.
TAATGAAAGTCAACAACGTGACTTACCATTGCAATTGTCTTTGGCGTGTGATTTTTAGAGTGAACAAAATACGAGCTGACGCGGTTTTTCAAGACCTTGCTTTTACCAACATAAATTACCTTGCCCGAACGGTTGTACATGATATATATACCCGGACACATAGGCAGGTTTTTAAGCTTTTCCTTTATTCGCGCACGAATGCTCTCGGGTGTACTGTCCGCATCACAGTATTTAGGCATAAAGTTATATTCGGTTGTGAGTTCTGTATTATTCTGTTCGTTCATAGCATATCACCTTAAAAAAGCAGATCGTTTCACATTGGTAAAACGACCTGCTTTTTGGAATTTTTAATTCAAAGCAGACATACTAAAAGCCCGAAGAAGCAAAGTTCGATGAGATTAATTCAGACAACTCTGCGACAGCCTCTTCTTCATCGGAACCATCGGCAACAATGGTAATATTCAATCCTTTTGTTATGCCGAGAGACAAAACGCCAAGCAAGCTTTTTGCGTTTACCCTTCTGTTATCATTTTCAACCCATATATTGGATTTATATTCGTTCGCCTTTTGTATAAAAAAAGTTGCGGGTCTGGCATGAAGACCAACCTGATTTTGAACCACTACTTCTTTCATAAACATTAAAAACCGCTCCCTTTTCTTAAACAATGGTATAAAATGGTGTTTTATATTAATGCGTATTTTAAACTATACATATATAATACCCGAAAACTTGAAATAAGTCAATAGTTTTTTTCTGTTTTTAATAAAAAAATTACGGTTTTTTGGGCAAGATAAACAAAAATCATCTGTTTATACAAAAATGCACAAATTCTCATAATATCGTTTGTTGAAAATGCTAAGGCTATTTTACTGAATTATCGAACAAACATAAGCCGGTGCTAAAAAAATTTATTCTATAATGTCAAATCCTGTATATGGCGCAAGTTCAACACGTATAAAATATCCTCTTTCGTGACTGCAAACCGGGCATCTGTCGGGTACGGATGTTCCCGAATATATATAACCGCAATTTAGGCACATCCACCGAGCCGATACGTCCGAAACAAATAACTTGTTTTCATTCAGCAAATCCGAAAGAAGTTTAAAACGCTCGGCATGAATCTTTTCAATATCGGCAATGTTGGAAAAAGCCGAGGCTATTTGCATAAACCCCTCTTTTCGCGCCGTATCGCCAAAGGATTTATAAACATCGTTATATTCTTCAAGTTCATTATGAACCGCCGCCTCAAGATGCTTTCCGATATTGTCGTAATTATCCGTAGGATATGCAGCGTCGATTTTTATATTGCTGCCGGAAAAATCTTTAAGATAGTCATAAAATACTTTTGCGTGCGCAAGCTCTTGTTCGGCGGTAAATTTAAAAACGGCATTTATTACATATTGTTTATTGTTTTTCGCACATTCGGCAGCAAACCAATACCTATTTCGCGCCTGACTTTCACCGGCAAACGCACGCATTAAGTTAATTTTTGTCTCACTTTCCGAAAATGTAACATTGCTCCCTGTGTTGGTATTTATCATAAAACAGCACACTCCTTTTGCGTAATGTAATATTTGTAATATTTTTATTATGCACGAATTAACACGGAATATGCACGCCACAGGCAAAGCTATTCACAATCACAGTCATCATCGCACTCGCATGAATGACCGCAATCACAGTGTTCGTGATGATGTTCGTTACCCGAAACGGGTTTCTTTTTTGAACCACCGAGCATAATTTCATCAATTTTAATTTCGCGGTACTCCTCATTCATACCGATACACTTTCCGCAGTTATCACAAATTTTAAAAGGGTTTAAATCGCAATAATTACATTCGCCGCAATCATCGCATATCTTATTTTCATCCAAAACACATTTTTTAACATTCATTGCTTTTCTCTCCTGTTATAATATATTTATGGCTAAAACATTTCGGGCGGAAATGTTTTAGCCCGTTTTGTATTATTTATTGTTGTCAATTTTTAAAACTGCATCGGCCGCTTTTAAAATTCCGATTTTCGCCGCACTGTAGATAAGGCCGCCCTGCATATATGCAATATAAGGCTCGCAAATCGGCGCATCAGCCGAAAGTTCAATGGACGCACCTTGAACAAATGTACCTGCCGCCATTATTACCGGGTCACCATAGCCGGGCATATCCCACGGTTCGGGGGAAACAAAGCTGTCAATCGGTGAACCGCTTTGTATTGCGCGACAGAACGCAATAAGATGTTCGGGATTGTTAAACTTAATTGATTGAATTATATCGCTGCGCTTGCTGTCGGGAAGAGGACAAACCTCGTACCCCATTTTTGAAAACATAAAAGCACAGAAAATTGCGGTTTTAATACTCTGTGCAACAGCGTGCGGAGCATTAAAAAATCCTTGATACATTGTGCGGTTCTGACCGAGAGTTGCACCGAGTTCCCTGCCGAGTCCGGGCGCAGTCAGGCGACATGCCGCTTTTTCAACGTATTCTGTCTTTCCTGCTATGTATCCGCCGCTTAGAGCAAGTCCGCCGCCCGGGTTCTTTATAAGAGAACCTGCCATTAAATCCGCCCCCACCTGAGTCGGTTCGCTTTTTTCAACAAATTCACCGTAACAGTTGTCAACCATACATACAGTATTCGGACTTACCTTTTTTATTGAAGAAATTATTTTTTTAATCGAATCTATGCTCAAAGAATCACGCCAAGCATAACCTCGCGAACGCTGGATGAGCGCAAGCTTGATTTCGTTTTCTGAAAAGGTTGACATAATTTTGTTATAGTCAACCTCGCCGCTTGGCAGTAAATCAATCTGGCGATATGATACACCCAAATCCTTTAACGAGCCGTAATCCCCTTCACCGCGTATGCCTATTACTTCTTCCATTGTGTCATACGGACCGCCGACAACCGAACATATGGTGTCACCGGGGCGAAGGATACCGAAAAGACAGCTCGCAAGAGCTTGAGTTCCGCTCACTATATTATGACGAACATAGGCACATTCGGCACCGAATACATCGGCGAAAATTTTATCCAGCGTATCACGTCCTATATCATCATAACCATATCCCGTTGTATCACCCAGATGTGCATATGATACACGGGCACGTGAAAATGCCGAAAGGACTTTTGCTTGGTTAAATGCCGCAATCTCATCAATGCCTTCAAAAAAAGCCTTTGCCGATTCTTCTGCATCTTTTGCCAAATTCAAAATTTCTGTGCTTATACCAAAATCGTTACTGTAAATTTCATTTAATGTCTTATTGTTCATTTTAATCTCCATTCCGTTTTAATTTTATATTCTGTTTAATATCTCAACAGTTAATTTTGCGGCACTCGAAATATCTCGCTGTGATATTTCGGATAAGCCGCAGTCTTTAAATTTTATCGGAACACCTATTGAATAAACGGGGGTTCCGAATAATATTTCTGCCTTTTCCGCAAGCGTTGATTCTTTGCAAAAACATAAACCGTACCCGACTTCACCTTTAAACAAATCTTTGATTTTGTCATAAAAAGCATTTCGCATTACATAGCCGCCGTTTTTCATAATCAGTCCCGAACCGCCGTCGAACTTAAAATCAGAAGTGTTTTCATCGGCCTTTACCAAATCAATAAAAATAATATTATCAAACTTTTGCTTATTTAAATAGTTAAAAGTCGTCGTTTCGGAAAAACACACTGTAAAGTTATTTAGCTTTACAAAATTTGATTCAAATCCGTTTAAATAACCAATGTAATATTCAAGAAAATCACTATATATCGAATCGGTGTAAAGTATTTCACCTTTCTGCGTTTTTAGTGTTTCAACTGTCAAAATATCTCCGATTTTCACATCATTATCGGAAATAATTTCAATATATTGCTTTGATGAATCGTCTTTTTTGCTTCGGATTATTCCGATACATTCGCCATTTTTATATACAAATTGGTTGGATATAACATCTTTATACACTACCAATTCAAACTCTGCCGACTTATCATCTTTAATATCGGTTACAACCATATACGGCATATTCACATTAAAAAGAACAAGGTTATTGCTCTCGCGGTGCGAACTCGGATTATATACGGTAATATTTTGCATTTTATCAGTCTTGATTTCGAATCCTTTTGGTGTATTTTTGCTCATATAATTATATATATATTTATATTGCGGCAGACAAAAGCTTGTTTCAATCGATTCCATTATTAAATATATCCTCCGTTATTCTTATAATTAAGTCTTTTAATTTTTGAACACCGTTGATGTTTATAATAGGATAAGCGGTGTTTTTATTTAGGCATCCTGTCATTAATGTCACTGTCGGAACATCGGAATTTTGCGTTATAAATGCGTTTGCGTCTGATCTTCCGTTGTCTGTTAAAATTTCAAGATTAACATTCATATTCTCGGCAATTCTTTTAACTTTGTCCGTTATTTTTGAGGTATATCCAAACATGATTTTATCAACATCAAGATATACCGTTTCATCATTTAAGGCGTTGACCTTTTTATCAATTTGCTGAATGTCAATACAGTCAATAACCACACTCAATCCAATCGGTAAATCGGTAAAAGAAGATGTTATCGCACATTTCATACCACGGTTATACATATGCCTTTGAACGGTGAAAACCGCATCCGGTTCGGCGTTATTATTTCTGAAATAACAAATTATGTCAAGCAAAACAAGATATGATATTTTATCACTTATTCCGAAACAAGAAACCGTTCCGTTTCCAAGCTTGATTAAGTCGGTATCAAAAACAAAACAGTCGCCCGGAGATACAAACCTTTTCGCTAAGTCCGCATTCTCGGCACCAATATCAATAAACAAGTCGTTTGTATTGACTTCTCTTTCTCGCTCCTCTTTGCTTAAAAGATGTATTGCCCTTGCGGAAATAACGCCTTTTACATTACCGCAGACAACCCTTTTTGAGAGAATCGAACGAGAATCCGTATCACCTATCATATCAAACTTTAAATATCCGTTTTCTGATATTTGAGTGACGATAAAACACGGCTCATCGGTATGCGCCGCAAGCAATACCCGTGGTCGTTCCTCGGGAACGGAGTTTTTGATAATTATGTTATTCATTCCGTCCGAAACCGATTTGACATTGATTTTTTCAAGTTCGCTTTTTATATATTCAATAGCCTCACTTTCGTTTCCGCACGGTGATTCCGTTTTGCAAGTTTGTTCTATTGCGTTTATCATATTATTCAATCCCAACACCCTCCTCTGCCGCTGCACACAACAGTTTCGAAACAGATTCAACATCATCAATCGAAATTGTTTCAACATTGGTGTGCATATATTTATCCGCAACAGAAACAAGCATTACGGGTGTTCCGCCGCCACTCATCTGTATTGCCCATGCGGTTGTTCCGCTGTGAGTCGGCGCAACCTCTATTTCATACGGAATGTCCTGTTTATCAGCCAATTCAATAAGCTTTTTTGTGTGTTTAAAACTTAAATTCGGACCGCGGCAAATAACCGCTCCGCAGCCCAATTTAAATACACCGACCATATCCTTGCTGTCGGGCGTCATCCCATGCGTAACATCAACGACTATTGCCGCGTCCGCGGTTGTATCGAGCGTTCCTGTATATCCGCCGTGAAGTCCCAATTCTTCTTCTGATGAAAAGAGTATTTTTATATTATATTTAAGCTTTGTGCGGTCAATCTTTTTGAGAGCATACAAAACAGCGGTAACCCCTGCTCGGTTATCCATAGCACCCGAACAAACCGAATTTTCCATAAGTTCAATGAATCCCGAATCGATTATTGCCTTATCACCGATTGAAATTCGCTCTTTAAGCTCATCCTTTGAATATCCCGTAAATATAAACATTTCATCAATTTTAGGCGGTTTGTCTGTGTTTTCGGCTTTTTTATCCGTCATAATTATTCCGTGCAGAGCATCATTGTGCGCTGAATCCGAATTACTTTCGATGTGCTCAAAAACCACATTGGAATACGGCAATGTTCTTGCATCAATACCGCCCAAAGCCGAAAATTTTATTTTTCCGTCATCGGATATGTCTGAAACCATAAATCCGACTCTATCGGTATGTGCCTCGAACATTAACGTTTTCGCATCTTTGTTGTCCGAATATATATTCGCAATTATATTACCGAAATTATCGGTATATATATCGTCAACAAGAGCTTTGCAATACCCGTTGATATATCCAAAAATACTTTCCTCTTGCGAGCTTACCCCAAAAAGACCGGTAAGCTCTTTGAGCGTTTCTTTTATACTTTTATTT